>PKXS01000124.1:165443-174257 GCA_003132425.1 Gammaproteobacteria bacterium
TACTTGAGCAGACTCATTGGCGAGGATCGAGGCAGCAAACAGCGCCGCATTCGTGGCACCCGCCGCGCCGATGGCAAAGGTGGCAACGGGGACGCCGCTCGGCATCTGGGCGATCGACAGCAACGAATCGATGCCATTCAATACCTTGGATTGAATCGGCACACCGAGTACCGGAATCGAGGTTTTGGCGGCCGTCATTCCGGGCAGGTGCGCAGCTCCGCCCGCGCCCGCGATGATCGCCTTCAGGCCCCGCTCGCGCGCGGATGCCGCGTATTCGAATAGTAGGTCAGGGGTACGATGCGCCGAGACCACGCGAACCTCGTGCGCTATTCCCAAGGAGGTCAGGGTATCGGCCGCCCCCTGCATCGTTTCCCAGTCGGAAGACGATCCCATTATAATCCCTACCAAGGCTTTCATAGGCCCACGGCTTTCATAGGCTGTAGTTTACCAAAACCTATCCCAGCAACTGCCGCAGAAATGCAAATAGTTCCCGGGCACCGACCGGGGAGCGCTGTTCGAGGCGCTCTTTCTCGGCCTTATCCAGCAGCCTTAACAGCGTTGCGCGCTCCGCGGTTGGGTATTCCTGAAGCAATTCTTCGACGGCCGCGGCGCGCTCCGACAGCAGCCGATCGCGCCAGCGCTCAATTTGTTGGAAATGCCGAATTTCCAAATCATGGCGTTGCTTGCGTTCGGCCAGCTTGGCAAGTACGGGTTCGGGGTCGATATTGCGCATCAGCTTGCCGATATACTGACGTTGCCGCACCTGCGCACCATGCGAGGGCAAGCGCCGCAAGTCGCGCAACGCCGTAAACAGGCCGTCCGGCAAATCCAGCGACTTTAATTCCTGATCCGGGAGGGCGGATAATTTCACGCCCAATTCCTGCAATGAGGCGGCCTCCCGCTTGCGGGAGCTCTTGCTGAGGCGCTCCTCGTCGGATTCGCCCGAATTGTCGATTTCGTTCCCGGTCGTCATATTGCCCATGCTATCACTCGAGCCGGTAGAATCGCGGCTTGGAATATTAGTACCCGTGGAGAGGACGATGATAGTGCCTAGCAGCCCTGCGCGCCTTAGCGAAGGGGATCTTGAAGCGATAATCGAGCGCGCGCTCGACGAAGCGCGGGCTCGCGGCGCCTCCCAGGCGGAGGCGGCCGTCAGTCAGGACACGGGACTGTCGGTCGGCGTGCGACTGGGCGAGGTCGAAACGCTGGAACACCAACGCGATCGCAGCATGGGCATCACGGTATATTTCGGCCAGCGCAAGGGTTCGGCGAGCACTGCGGATTTCTCGCTCGATGCCGTGCGCGCCACGGTCGCCAAGGCCTGCAGCATCGCGCGCTTTACGGCGGAGGATGTCTGTTCGGGTCTGGCGGATGCGGCGCTGATGTCGCGCTCGCCGCCCAGCTTGGATCTGGCGCATCCCTGGAACGTCACGGCCGAGCGTGCGATCGAGATCGCCAAATCCTGCGAGGCCGCGGCACTCTCATTCGACCCGCGCATCAATAACTCGGAGGGCGCCTCGCTCGGCACTCACCAGGGGCTGCATGTCTACGGGAACACCCATGGCTTCATCGGCGGCTATCCGACCACCTCGCATACCTTGAGCTGCGTGGTGCTCGCCGGCACCGGAGAAGATATGCAGCGCGACTACTGGTACAGCACTTCGCGCGACTGGCACGAATTGGAGAATGCCGAGGCTATCGGCCGAGAAAGCGCGCGCCGCACCGTCGCGCGGCTGGGGCCGCGACGTTTACGCACGCGCCGCGCGCCGGTGCTGTTCGCGCCTGAGATCGCGCGCGGCCTCATCGGGCATTTTACCGCCGCGATTCGCGGCAGCAGCCAATACCGGCAGTCGTCGTTTCTATTGAATTCCGTGGGAACGCAGGTGTTTCCAGCCGGATTCTCAATTTCCGAAAGGCCGCACATACCGAAGGCCATGGCGAGCGCACCGTTCGACAATGAGGGTGTCACGACGCGCGATCGCGAGCTGATCGCCGACGGCCTGCTCACGGGTTACATCCTGTCCAGCTATTCCGCCCGCAAATTGGGACTTAAGACGACGGGCAATGCCGGGGGCGCCCACAATCTCATCGTGGCGCCCAGTGCCGCCGGCGGCGCAGAGGCTCAGCTTAAGCGCCTCGACACCGGGCTTCTGGTCACTGAACTGATGGGTCAGGGCGTCAATGCGGTGACCGGCGATTACTCGCGCGGCGCGGCGGGCTTTTGGGTCGAGCGCGGTGTTATTCAATATCCGGTGGCGGAGATCACGGTCGCAGGCAATCTGAAACAGATGTTTCTCGGCGTAGTGGCGGTCGGCGACGACATCGATACGCGCGGCGGCACGCGAGTGGGATCGATTTTGGTCGGGGAAATGACCATCGCCGGGGAATGAAGCGCTGCTCGGATCTTTAAGGATCAGGTGGGCTGCGCGGCGGCGATCAAATCCTTGAGCGAGCGGCTGCCCAGTTTATCTCGCATTGCGGCACGAACCTCCTCCAGCACCGCGAGAGCCGGCGCCGACCCATGGACGCAGATCTCCAATCGGCCGGTTTGCAACGTACGCACGGCCTCCAGCACCGTAATAAGCTGGATATCTTGCAGATCGCCGCCCGGAATGAATTGCCCCTTCTCGGTAGCCACGATGAGCGAGGCTCGCTCCAGACAGGCGAGGACCGGCGCGAGCGCAGTGCCCGGAATGTCGAGTACGGCGGCCAGACGGTCTTCCGTCCAATATGTTTTACCGATGCCGTAGTCACATCCGATCAAGTACATCACGGACAGTGCGACCTGCTCTTGAGCACGGCCGTTGAGCTCGATCACATCCTCGCCATGGCGCAGATACTGCGGATATTGCAGGTAGAAGGCGAGTTGCGCGCCGATGAGCAATATCAACCAACTTAGGTATACCCAGATCAGCGTCGTCAGCACGATCGCAAAGCCTGTGTAGACCGCCACGAGCTGCGAGGAGTAGAGAATAAAAGTGGTGAATACCCTGCCCACCAAGGCCCAAATGATGCCCGCAGTCACTCCACCGATGAGCGCCGCCGTAAGCTTCACCCGCGTATTCGGAATGAACCAATACATGAACGCAAAGACGATCGTGACGATCGCATAGGGCACAAATTTGCCGAGTATCGACAGCGTCCACGCCAACGGCACGTACGCGTCGAGCCACTGCGCGGCCCGGCTGTTCTGCGCCGCGGCCATGAGCCCCAACGCGAGCGCAAGCAGGATGGGACCGACGATCATGACGCTCAGATACTCGGTGAAGCGACGCGTGAAGCTGCGCGGGCGCGCCACTCGCCAAACGAAATTGAAGCTGCCTTCGACCTTTTGAATGGTCGAGATCACCGTGTAAATAAGAAACGCCAGGCCGATCGTTCCCACCACGCCGCTGCGCATGTTTGTGACGAATTGCATGATATTGGCGGTCAGTTCCGTGGCCACGCTGCCCATGGGACGGAAAAATTCGTCGAGGATGAGCTCAAGATCGCTGCGCGCGCCGAAGCCCTTCAGAATCGAAAAGCTGAACACCATCAACGGCACGAGGGACAGGAGCGTCGTGTAGGCGAGGCTCATGGCTCTGACGTTGATTTCCCCGGACAGCCAGTCGCGAATCAACGCCGCGGGAAATCGCAGAAAACGCAAGGCGGGTCCCCACGGCGGACGCATGCTGCGCGATTTTTGAAACAAGCCGTCTTCCAGGCGTTCCACCCATATTGCCATGCATCGAGCCTTACATGGCTCGGAGGGTAAGGCAAGATCAGGCGGTCAACAGTTTGAGCGCCGCGCGATAGTTGTCGCTGGTGCGCGCCTGAATATCGGGCGGCAAATGCGGGGCCGGCGGCTTCTTGTTCCAGTGCAGGGACTCCAAATAGTCCCGCACGAACTGCTTGTCGAAGCTCGGCGGGCTGCTGCCGGGCTTGTAGGACGCCATCGGCCAGAAGCGTGAAGAGTCCGGCGTCAGCACTTCGTCGATCAGCAGCATATTGCCGGCCTTGTCGAGGCCGAATTCGAATTTGGTGTCGGCGATGATGATATTTCGCGCACGCGCGTGATCGGCCGCAAAGCGGTAAATCTCCAACGTGATGCGCCGAATTCTCGTCGCGTAATCACGGCCGATCAGGCTGACGATCGCCTCGAAATCTATATTCTCATCGTGTTGGCCGGCCGGCGCCTTCGAGGCCGGAGTGAATATGGGCTCGGGCAATCTTTCGGCTACTTGCAACCCGGCGGGCAGGGCGATGCCGCACACCGAGCCGTGAAGCTGGTAGTCCTTGTAGCCTGACCCAATGAGGTAGCCTCGCGCCACGGCTTCCACGGGAAGCGGCGTCAGCTTCTTGACCACCATGGTGCGGCCGGCCAATTGCGCGCGCTCCGCCGGATCCAAGATCACATCCTCCACCTTAAGATCGGACAAATGGTTGGGTACTATGTGACGCGTCTTGCCGAACCAAAACAACGAGATTTGCGTCAGAACCTCGCCTTTGAACGCAATGGGGTCCGGCAACACGACATCAAAGGCGGATAACCGATCGGTGGTTACGATGAGCAGATGCTGCGAATCGACATCGTAGATATCGCGTACCTTGCCTTGGTGGATCTTGCGCAAGCTGCGTAGTCGCGACTCGAATAGCGGGGAGGACTGCGAAAACGGTTCCATGTGTGCGCGACCGGCCGGCTGCTACCATAACGATGTGGGAGGTCGGCGATTGTGGCGGGGCGCAGCGCAGAGGTCAACGTGGATGGCTTGGAAGGGCAAATTTTTCGGGGCATTGATCGGTCTATTGACCACCCGCAGCGTGTGGGGAGCCGTGGTGGGCGCCATCATCGGACATATGTTCGATCAGGGTGCGGGCTTCGCGCAATCCGCCGCAACTTCGCCGTCGATATCCAATGTGTTTTTCCGCACCACCTTCGAGCTCATGGGGCATGTGGCGAAATCCGATGGCCGCGTGTCCGAGGCGGAAATCGACGCCGCGCGGCGCCTCATGCAGGAGCTGCGGTTGGGTCCGAACGAAATAAGCGCGGCGATCGAGTGCTTTAGAGCCGGAAAGTCGGCGAACTATCATGCGGCGCTGAGCGTCGAGCAGTTGCGCGAGGCCTGCGGGCAGCGGCATGATTTAGTGCGCGCATTCATGGAGCTGCAGCTGCGAGCGGCACTGGCCGGCAACGGCATATCTGCCCCGGCGCGCGCGATCTTGGCGCGCGTGGCGGAACAATTGGGTCTGTCCGATCTTGAATTCGCGCACATGGAGGCGTCGCTGCGAGCGCGGCAGCGCGATGGCCGCGGCTTCGCCGGCAACAAAACCCACGGCACGAGCAGTGCCGAATCGCTGGCGGACTGCTACCGGGAACTTGAGGTCGATGCGCGAATCAGCGACCAAGAGGTTACCAAGGCCTATCGCCGCCAAATGAGCCGTCATCATCCTGATAAACTGGTGGCCAATGGTCTGCCGGAATCCATGGCGCAAGTGGCCAAAGAGAAAACTCAGCGAATCCAAGAAGCCTACGAGGGCATACGCGCGGCGCGCGGAATGCAATGATAAAGTGACGTATGTCCATCATCATCTCCCCTTCGATTCTTTCCGCTGATTTTTCCCGGCTGGGAGACGAGGTTAATGCGGTTCTCGCCGCGGGCGCCGACTGGATTCACTTTGATGTGATGGATAATCACTACGTGCCCAACCTCACCATCGGCCCGCTGGTTTGCGAAGCGTTGCGCAAGGCCGGCATCAAGGCGCCCATCGACGTGCATTTGATGGTATCGCCGGTGGATCCGCTGGTGGTGGATTTTGCCAAAGCGGGGGCAAGCAATATCAGTTTTCACCCGGAAGCGACCCAGCACGTCGATCGCACGATTCAACTGATTCGCGATTCGGGATGCAAGCCGGGATTGGTGTTCAATCCGGCGACGCCGTTGAATTGGCTGGACTATGTGATCGATAAGATCGATCTGATTCTGTTGATGTCCGTGAATCCGGGTTTCGGAGGCCAGCGGTTCATCCGCGAGGTACTTCCCAAACTCACCGAAGCGCGCGCCCGAATCGCGGCGGCCGGACGCGATATCCGCCTTGAAATCGACGGCGGCGTAAAAGTCGACAACGCTGCCGAGATCGCCAGGGCTGGCGCCGACACCTTCGTCTCAGGATCCGCTATTTTCGGAAGTTCGGACTACGCGAGCACCATCAGAGCGATGCGCGCGCAGATCGAGATCGGTAGGGCTCGCTCGCTCGGCAGGGGCGCCGGCTAGCTACTCGTCGTTCTCATCGTCGTCGTCATCATCATCCTCGCCCTCATCGTCGCGCGGTTCCGTGCGAGGAATCTTGCCGGGACCCGGACCCGCGATGGCGCCAGCCTTCACCGGAACGATCAATGGGCGCGTTTTGACCTTCGGGCGGGCATTGAAAACGACGATGGTCTTCCCCGTGGCGCGCAGTAGTCCCTGCTCCTCCAATACCTTGAGGACGCGTCCCGCCATCTCACGCGAACAGCCGACTAAACGAGACAACTCTTGCCGGCTCACTTTGATCTGCATCCCCTCCGGATGCGTCATCGCGTCCGGCTCGCCGCACAGGTCCATGATGGCGTGGGCAACCCGCCCAGTGACATCGACGAAGGCAAGATCGCCCAGCTTGCGGTTGGTTCGATCGAGCCGGGTGGCAAGCTGGGTTGCCAGCTCGAATATCAGTCCCGGACTTTCGGCGGCGATTTGCCGAAAGCGCGGGTAGGTCATCTCGGCAAGTTCGGACTGCTGGCGGGTGCGCACCCAGGCGCTGCGGGTGGGCTGCTCATAGAACAAGCCCATCTCACCGAAAAATTGCCCCTTGTTCAAATACGCCAGCACCATTTCATTGCCATCTTCGTCTTCGATCATGACTTCGACCGAGCCGCTGATGATGTAGTAAAGAATGTCCGGCAAATCGCCGGCGTGGATGATGACGGTCTTGGAAGGGACTGTCCGAATCCGGCAGTAGCTCAAGAAACGATTGATCGCCGGGATATCGCTTAAGGCCTTTGCGCCTTCTTCCATGGTCTCTCCCCACCGTTTTTATCGTCGTGAAACGCCGATGCTGGCGCACGTTTTATTACATAAGTCCCGGAATCGCAAGCACTATCCCGGAATCGCTGGCGCTTAAGGGTTCCGATTACAGCCAATAGGAGCTGTGTGTCATCACTCGCGCGGACCAGCGCATCGCCGCGCGCAGCGCCAACGGCAGCTCCTGTCCCCCTAGCGAGACGGCTTGGGCGCCGTGCGCAATCTCGTCATGCGTCATCTGCTTGAGGATGGCCCGGCTGCGCAAATCCGCCGCCGGCAGGCGCTCCAAATGATCGCGCAGATGCGCTTCCACCTGTTTCTCAGTCTCGGTGATGAAGCCCAAACTGGCGCGGTCGCCCAAGGCTCCGGCAAGGGCGCCAATGGCGAAGGAGCCCGCATACCACAGGGGATTGAGCAGACTTGAACGACCATTCAATTCGCGCAATCGTTGCTCGCACCATGCCAGATGATCGATTTCTTCGTCCGCCGCCCGGCGCATGGCCGCGGCAACCGTCGAATTGCGGGCGGTCAGCGCCTGTCCTTGGTACAGCGCCTGCGCGGCGATCTCTCCGGAATGATTGACCCGCATCAGGCGGCCGGATTCTTGACGCTCGGCTTCCTTTAGCATCAACTCCCCGGCCGGCGCCTCAGGGGCGCCGCGATCGGAGCGCGCGGGGGCACTTAAGACCTTGATTGCCTTATCAATTTCCCCGATCAGTCGATCGATCAAGCTAAATGCGCGTGGTTCCATGGGCACGCTATATTATAGGCGCCGCTGGGCAAGCGCAGGGCTGGCATCTGTGCCCCCGGTTCTGTACACTTTCGCGCCTTTCGTACCTGACCCGAAACATTCGAGTACTCCATGTATACCGTCTTCTCAAAGCCCGCAGAAACTCGCGGCGACTGGTTCTTAGTCGATGCGGCCGGCAAGACCCTGGGTCGTCTGGCCTCCCAGATCGCTCATCGCCTGAAGGGCAAGCACAAGCCAAATTATGCGCCGCATCAAGATCTTGGCGATCATATCGTCGTCATCAACGCGGGCAGCGTGCGGGTCACGGGGGCGAAGCTCACGGATAAGTTTTACCATCAGCACACCGGCTACGTCGGCAATCTAAAGAGCATCGTACTGGGCAAGCTGCTCACCGAGCATCCCGAGCGTGTCATCGAATTCGCCGTCAAGGGCATGCTGCCCAAGGGTCCCCTCGGCCGACGCATGTACAAGAAGCTGCATGTATTCGGCGGCAAGGATCATCCCCATCAAGCGCAGCAGCCCCAGTTGCTGGAAATCTAAGAGTTCACAAGGTAAACCAATTCATGGCATCAAGCACAGCCGCTGGCTCCTACTATGGCACCGGGCGCCGCAAATCCTCGGCCGCACGGGTGTACCTGCGCCGAGGCACCGGCAAAGTGTCGATCAACGGCCGCACGCTCGAGGAGTTCTTCGGCAGAGAGACGGGGCGCATGATCGTGCAGCAGCCCTTCGGCGCGGTGCAGTTGGAAGGTAAATTTGACGTCGACGCGCACGTCGTGGGCGGCGGCATTACCGGTCAAGCCGGCGCGATTCGTCACGGGATTACGCGTGCTTTGATGGCTTACGATGAGGCGCTGCGTTCGCCCCTGCGCAAGGCCGGTTTTGTCACCCGGGATGCGCGTGAGGTCGAGCGTAAGAAGGTCGGCCGCCGCAAGGCTCGCCGCGGAACCCAGTTCTCCAAACGCTAAGCGCGAGAGCTCTTTCCGCCTTCCCTTTACGATCAATCGGTTTTGGGGGATCGTCTAG
>PKXS01000006.1 GCA_003132425.1 Gammaproteobacteria bacterium
GTGTACGGATGCGAGAGCCCAGCGGGATGAGTTCCTCGCGCCGCAGTTTATCCAGGAGTCGGGCATCGCCCGAGAGCACGACGCATAGCAGGGACTGGGAGTCGAAGCGCGCGCTTGCCAACAACCGCAATTCACTCAAGACCATCGGCGTCATTTCCTGGGCTTCATCGACCAAGATGACGGGCCGACGGCTGGCGGCGCCCAGATGATCGAGCCAGCGGGCGCGCAGCGCCTTGAAGCCGCCCCAGCGATTATTGGCGCGCATGGAGACGTTGAAGACATCGCTCAGTTCCCGGTAGAAGTCCCCGAGGCTACTTTGCGGATGGTGGATGACGCCGACCGACAGGTCCGCCAAGCGTGCGAGGCGCTCGGCGAGCAGGCGCATGACGACGCTCTTGCCGGAACCGGGATCGCCGTGGATTAACGCGAAGCCGCCCTCGCGCAGGTGCGCCTGTTCGATGCGCCAGCAGAAGTTCTCGACCTTGGGCGGCACGTAAAGCGCCTCGGTGGGTACCTCGGGAGTAAAGGGGTTCCATTTCAGGCCATATAGGGCCAGCAGTTTTTGGTTCATACAGATTCATTCTTCTCTGCGGTGGGTAAATAGGCGGGCGGTAAGCCGGTCGCCGCGTAGTCGGCGATCATTTGCTTCAAAAGCGGCGCGATGCCGGTGGCCGGTATCGCGCTCGTGTCGATCGCGGTCGCATCCACGCGCCGGCGCAAGGCATCGGCGTTGGCGGCTTTATCCAGCGGGCGCACCGGACAGAGGATTTGGCCCGAACGGGCGTCGATCAAATCGACGCCGCTAAAGTCCCAGCGGGCATAGCGCAGATGGATCTGATCGAGACGCCGATAGCGGGAGGGGATCTCGAAGCGCTGGCCCTCCAGACTCACCGTGCCGTCGGAGCGGCGTTGCTTGCGCTTGACCTCGATGCGAAAGGCCGAGCGCAGTTCATCGCTGCCGGGGCACTCGCGCCCGACGTTCGGGCCGGCAAGGTAGCGCTGCATCGGGGTGGCGCCCAACTCGCTGTGCACGGTACGGTGATATTCCTGGCTCACCCAGGCCTGGGTCGCGACGTTCAGTTGCTCAAGGGTGAGATTGGCCTCGCCTTCGAGCATGGCCAGAAGGCGTCCCTCAACGCGACCCCAGATATTTTCTTGCTTACCGTTCACATGGGGTGAGTACGGCAGCGTGGGCAGGTGCAAAATACCCAGCTGATGCAACCCAGTGGTGAACTCCCCGGCGATCATCGCCGAGCCCCGATCGGTCATCAGGGAGCGCGGCAGGCCCACTTTTTGCAGTGCCTGGCACAGGCCGTGGACCAGCTGTTCGGTGCCCTCGCTCGTGTACCACTGGGC
This sequence comes from Gammaproteobacteria bacterium, assembly GCA_003132425.1. Taxonomy (GTDB): domain Bacteria; phylum Pseudomonadota; class Gammaproteobacteria; order Steroidobacterales; family Steroidobacteraceae; genus Bog-1198. The sequence continues at coordinate 1,357 of PKXS01000006.1, forward strand.
ATGGCACAAGAACCGCGACCGATCGTCGATGAAGCCGACCAGCAGCGGCTTAAGGTACTCCCCGCCGCGGGTCAGGACCTTGCGTGAGCCGTGATGGAAGTCAAGATGCACGAGCTGCAACACGTGCTCGACTTCGTAGCTGCGCACCTCACGTTGTTCCAGCCGATCGCGGGCGGCGATGGCGCCGTCGGTGGCGCGCTTCAGTGGACGCCGACGCAGCAGCCCTTGCGCTCTCAGATATCGGCGCACGCTCGGATAGGACGGACACTTCAGGCCGGCGGCGGCGGCGAGCGTCACCCGCAGATTGTCGTGGTGCAGTTGCGCGGTCCAGCCCGGGTGCTCGTGGTACTGCGTGATCAGCGCTTGCACGGCCTCTGCCGGCAGACTGGGGAAGCGACCGATGTCGTGTCGTACTTGATTGCGCAGCGCCTGCACCGGATCACCGGCCCTCTTCGCGACGTAATACCAGCGCTCCAGCGTCGAGCAGCCGAAGCGCAGCTCGAACCCCGTGAACGGATGACGCCATATTTTCGCGGCCAATGCGTTCAGGGCCTCATGTAACTCGCCGGCGGCCGGCGGCGCCGCCAAGAGCGGACCGATGATCGCGAAGCGCAGCCGCGCCCATCGATCCCGTTGCGGTAGATCGTTCCCGTCACTCACCGTCGCTCCCTCTGTGGCGCCATGCTCGGCGTCTCTGGTGGGAACGAAGACTACAAAGCCCTGCGAGCACCGGCTATCGGCATCCTCTGCGGGTGGGTCGCGACCTTCGGATTACTTGGCCATGGGGCGCGTGCTCAACGGTGCGATAAAGCGCAACAACTGCGCCAGCCGATCCGCCAATGTCCCGGCATCGAAGCGTTCCAGCAGGCTCGGCGGCAGTTGTGTGATCGTCACAGGCGGCATGAACCGTTCGCGCACCGACTGCCAGAACGGCGTCAATGCAAACTCCACTCTCCACCACGTCCGCCAGCGCTTCAACGTGCGGGCCGGGATACTCAGCAGATCGCACAGCGCTTGACCCGAGGAACCGCCCGGCGGTGAGTCCAGCATCAACACCACCGCCAGATACACCCGGCGGCCGGCAAATCGCACCGAGGGCGAGGTTGCGCGCGCGTCACACAGGCCACAGGTAAAACTCAGGCGCCAGGAATAATCTTCCCGCACAGCGGCCGGACACCCACGGGGTTTACGCGGGAAATCCGCTACGTGCAACGGCCCTGCGCAGCCGGGGCAACGACCAAGGCGGGTCGCGGCCGCAAACTCCTCATCGATGCGGGTGAGCAAATGAAAAAAAGCGGGATCTTGCAATACGGCGTGGCACACTTCGGTTGTCTCCTGTCTTGGTAAACCGGAGACTCCCCGGAGGGGATCTTTTAATCAAGATCCCCGATGGGGATCCGACTCAAACCATCAAGAAACTTGACCGCCAGAGGCGGAATTGCCATCAAAGAAGTTGGTCATGCTCA
>PKXS01000018.1 GCA_003132425.1 Gammaproteobacteria bacterium
GACGAGACCGTTGTTGCCGCCGGCATCAGCCTCTCGAATGATCGAAATGATCTTCTCTTCGGTAAATCGGGACTTCTTCACTTGAGTTCTCCTGGTGGAAAACTCTACTCCCCAGTGGTCCGGCAAGTCAGGGGGTTACATGACGATTGGTGCGCACATGCAGGGTGAACGAGGCGAAGGGGTCGTGGTCGGCGCTCTGTGTTCACCGGCAAATCAGTTCACTCAGTACTGGATCAAAAAGACTAACGGCGAGCGATTCTGGGCCACTCTTAAGGATTTGAAGCCTCGTTAGTTAGGCTGACATTGCATTGACCCAATACCGCCGGATGTGAGCGCCAGCCCTACGGTCCTTCAGCTACGTCAGTAAACCGAATAACCACCGTCGACCGGCAGCGTGGCGCCGGTGACGAAGTCGGCTCCTCGAGACGAGAGAAAAACGGTCGCTCCAATGATTTCGTCGGCTTTTCCCCAACGCTTGGCGGGTGTGCGCGCGATGATTTCGTCGTTCATCGGTGAGCTACGCACCGCAGCCGTCATGTCAGTTTCTATCCAGCCTGGCGCGATCGCGTTGACTTGGATGTTGTGTGGTGCCAACTCAATCGCAAGCGACTTGGTTAACTGAACGATAGCTCCCTTGGCCGCGCTGTAGGAAGGCACGAGCCCCGATCCGAAGATAGAGTACATGCTTGCGAGATTGATGATTTTACCGCCGCTCTTGCGCTTGACCATCGATTTGGCAACCAGCTGCGATAGTAAAAAAGTAGCGTTCAGGTGGGTTTCTATCGTCTTATCCCAGATATCCGCGGTTTCGTTTAGCACCCCACCTGTTAGCGCAACGATCCCGGCATTGTTGACCAGAATGTCGATGCCACCGAGAGTACGTTCCACCTCGGCCACCGCAGTAGCCAATGCGGCCCGATCCGTCACGTCAAGCGGCAGCACCAGCGCGGGCTTGCCGATAGCCTTCAGCTCTGCGAGTACCAGTTGATTCTGTTCCGCATTGCGCGCGAGCACAGCCACGGATGCGCCGGCGCGCGCCAAACCCTGTGCCATGGCACGGCCGATTCCTCGATTGCCACCGGTCACAACGGCGACACGGCCACTCAAGTCGAAAAGCGAACCATTGCCAGTCATTTGGCCCCCTGGGAATTGCCGATCAGAACAAGAATTTGAGCCGCGTCTATTATGGGTCGCACAAATCGCCGGACGAGACTACCGGAGATCCCGACTGTCCGCTTCGGAGAATCGTGTTCGATGAAGCCACTGTCTCCAAGTGGCCGATCAGCGACCGATGGTTCGCTCTGAACCGGTCATTGCGCTTGAAACTACCGAACTTGGCAATGACGGTTTAGGCGATAGCCGCCAACGGGTAAAGTCAACCCAAACGAGACGGTGGATCTCCTCCGAAGCTGTTGCTGAAAACGGCAAAACCGGCCGTTCAGGACCCCTTGCGTAGAGGACAACCAGCTATCACTGGAGGGGTGATGAGCGATACACGACCGACAACTCCTGGCCGTTGTCAATTTCCCAACTTGCCGTGACCAATAGGAGGCGGTCCCTCGCTTGAACCCGCCTCAGTGGGAAATCGGCGCACGCGCCGCCCTTCCGGGGTATATACGCTCTACTAGTTGACCATCTCTTACGACTGGAACACCGTTTACGAGCACGAACTGGATCCCTTCGGAATATCGCAGGGGTTCCTCGTACGTGGCTTTGTCGATCACGCGGCTAGGATCGAACACGGTAACGTCCGCATCGGCTCCCAAGCGGATGCGCCCTTTGTCCGCGAATGCGGGCGCGCGCTTCTCCAGCATTTGTGCAGGCATCAACGTCATTTTCCGCAGCGCTGTCATCAGATCCAGCGTCTTTTCCTCCCGCACATAGTGTCCTAACACGCGCGCGAATGTCCCCTGTCCGCGAGGATGAATCTTGGCACCAGTGATCGGCAAACCGTCGCTCGCTATCATAACCAGCGGACTCGCCAGTGCCGCTCGGACCGCCTCTGCGGGAATCTCATGGATCACTACGAGTCCGCCCTGTTTGCGGTAGCTCGCGAACGTTTCCGGTGTCAACTGCTCACCGTTTTCCGACCATTGCAGATCCTTGTAGGTGATGCCATACCTTCCCTGCCAACCGTCGTCGAAGACGGCTGAATTCAGATTGGTGCTGGCGGCAGTATAGGGATAGCACTCTGTGGTGATATCGAGCCCGCGTTGTCGTGCGCCGGCGATGACCTGAAGCATTTGCGGGGTGTACTTCAGGCCCATACTCGTGATATGCGCCACGTGAAGCTGGGCCCCCGTGGCCGCCGCCGCTGCTATGACCTCTTCCAGCGCAGCGATTCCGGATTCCGGCTCGCGTAACGAGTGGTAGCGCAAATGAACCTGCAGGGGAGCATGATATTTCGCTGCGACCCGGAACATCTCCAGGATCTCCCAGTGCGATGCACCGGGCGTGTAATTAATACCCATTCCCTCAGCGAGCGCACCCTGCTTCAGGCCTGCTTCCATGGTTGCGCGTAACCTGTTGAGTTCTTCGGCTGTGGCCTCGCGGTGATTGGCAGCTTCCGCCACCGCGGTGTTCATCGTGGTGAGAGAGGTGCCCGCTTGTCCCGTCATCACGCGGATTCGCATGGGAATATGGCCTGCACTCACTCCGTAGTTAATGAGCGACGTGCCATGCCGCGCGGCATACCACTTCTCGACATCATCGGTTCCCAGCTCGAGCTCGAGCGAGGTCGTTACGCCGTCGCGCGCTTGAAACCGGTAGTTCGCGTCCTCCTGTCCGTGCTCATGCAGATCTATGAATCCTGGCGCGACGACCAGTCCGCGCGCATTAATCGTCTCTTTCCCAACTAAAGCGCTCGTAGATATTGCGCGGATTTTGCCGCTAGCGATTCCCACATTGCGGACCGCGTCAAATCCGGACTCTGGGTCCATGACACGCCCATGGGAAATCACCACGTCATAGACTTGCCCGTAGACGGGAGCGCACGCGCACGTGAGTAACCATAGCAGCGCGAGTGCCGACAAAGTGTTCTTTACGCCTACGAGTCTGGGCTGCATGTATTTGAACGTCATCTATGTCCCCTCATAGGGCCGAGTCGTGCAGGCCCAGGGCATCGGCCTATACGTCCACTGTATTTGTAGCAGCTTCTCGTCATTATCGCGAAGAACTCTCGGTATGAAGGACGGCATACATACGCCTTGACGCACAAACCGAATGACTGCTTCGGGGAGATCTGACAGACGAAAGTCACCGGCCGGATCTGGCCGATCAGCGACCGATTGTTGGCTCTGAATCGGTCATTGCGCTCGAAACTACCGAATTTGATAGTGACGGTTTAGCCGATGTCCGCCAACGGGTAAAGCCGACCGATTCTGTTGAAAAACTCCTTTCCCGGGCGGCGGCAATTTTTCAGTACAAACGAAATGCGGCTGAAAACCCGCGGAAAAGTGGCAGTACGGCGCACTGAGTGAATTTGAGGGCCGAGATCGTCAAAGGTTGCTGTTCCTTCGGTTCTCGGAAATTTAAGGCTTTCCGAAGCTCTGGGATTTTTCCACCGAACCCGCTCGGAGAGTTTTTCAACAGAATAGACCCGTTGCGGTCAGTCGCGAGTGGCTGCTATGGAGTACAGCGACTGCTGACATCGCTCCCCCGTTGCCGCCTCACGTCTGCAATCGTAGCTACGTTCCAACATCGCTGAATACTCACCCTTTGTAGGCAATATTTNNAGCGGCTCGGCGCCGACCTCGCTGCTTCCCTCGTCTGCGGACTGCACTTGAAATGCACTCCCTCTAGCAGCCCGACGATTTCGAGGGCCTTGCGAACGCAAAATTTATAGTCATGCCCGGAGCTCCATAACGAGCGGGTTTTACCGTCCCGGGTGTAGTCGACGCGACAGCGCTGCGGACCACCAGGAGGTCGGTAAATGCCGATCCGGCGGTCCGTGGTTCCCGGAAGGTGGCAGATGAATTGCTCCTGAGCGAGGCCAGCGGGTCCGACAGAGGCCGGCTGCGCCCGCGCGCCACACGTCCACAATGCCGAGATCGCCATAGCAGCCAATAGCGCGCACCGACTTAGAGGCGCTTGCATAAGCAATTAGCAATCAAAGATGCGACCTCTCAAGATATTCATACGCATTGGCACCGGCCTGGTAGTTCTCTTTTTTGCTCTATCCGTGATCTCGTTCTGGGCAACTCCCGTACTATGGTCGCGGACCATCGTCGTATCGACTAGCCACGACATTTCCGACCGCTGTATAAGGCAAGCTGTAGGTCAGCTACCAGGAATGGCGATCTATGACACCGGCTTAAAGATTCCGACCCCATTCTCGTACATACTACATTAGAGCGATACCGGATTGGTACGATGGTCAAGCATCCCGCCGCGAGGACTGTCACGATATTTGCATACGGTCCTGGAATTCTCAATTTAAAGCCCTGGCGTACTTACCGGACGGCTCTTTCCAGTTTAAATAGCTTATCGGATCAGATCTTTCGACAATGCGGTCCGTAACTGAGGATCCGGCCTTGATCTACCTGGTGGCGATCTGCAACTTGAGTAGGGCTTACATTCCACTACTTCAGGTCAGACTTCGCGCCCCACGAGTGATGGAATAATCGGCAACGCCACGCGGGGTGCTCGCCGACACCGAGCTCGCCGGCGTCAAACTCAGCAAGGGTTGCTGCCCGTTCATTCTCTGGGGATCGGGGAGCCTCGATCAGACGGTATTCGACGACCCGGAGACGTTCGATCTTGCGCGCAAGAATGTCCGCGCGCACACCACTTTCGGACTCGGCGGCCGGCATTGCCCGGGCAATATCCTGGCGCGTGCCGAGATCACGCTGTCGATCCAGCGCTGGCTGGATGAATTCGAGTCGGTGGACTTGTCGGTAGCGGCCGATCAGGTTCATTACGAGCCGAATTTCGGATTTCATGCTCTGGGGCATTTGCCCCTGCGCGTCAAGCGCCGCGTCTAGCCGCGACGTCAGCGAACGCCTCGATTATGTCAAGTGCATGACCTCGCCGGCGGCTCGCCTCTTGCATTAACGCACGCACCCGCGCATCGTTACGAAAACCACGAAGCATCAGAACAACCGATACTCATGCACGAAGGGAATTTGCAGGTGAAGCCCGGCGGGAACGGGCGTCGCAGGCGAGAAAAGCTCGGGCTTTCGTAGTCCTGCACCTGTGACGGATCGCTCGTGCCTGTTTCACGAACAAATTCGACATCACGCTAACCTCAAAGGGGAATGTCATGCGATTAATTTCCAATTTCACGGCAGTCATCGTTGCGGCCGTCGTCGCGGCAGCCGGTGCGCTCGCTGGCGACAGGGCCGTCGCGGCCGCCTCGAACGGCGCGGTCGGTGACAACCTTGCGGCGATTCCTGGGAGCTTGACGCCAACCCTCGATGCCGACATCGGCGAATTCAACAGCTCGAATATGTGGGTCGAAGTCGCGCTCGCGCCGAGCAACGAGGCGCAACTGAACGAGTTATTGAAGAATCTCTACGACTCGACCGGCGCAAGCTACCAACAGTGGTTAGGCACGGGAGAGTTCTACTCGCGGTTCGCCCCGAGCGATGCGCAGATCGCCGCCGTCCAGAGTTATCTGCAATCGTACGGTCTGGTCGTGCAAGCGTCCTCGTCCCCGTTCCTGGTGCGCGCGAGCGGACCGAGCAGCGTGGTGGTGGCGGCCTTCGGAACCAGCATCCACAACTACCGCAATGCGAAGGGGATCACGTACTTTTCGAACGTCTCAGAAGTTCGCCTGCCGGCAAGCGTGGCCGCGGGCGTGCGCGGCGTCGTTGGTCTTTCGAATACGGTGCGCCTGCACTCTAATGTAGTGCTGCCGGCGAAACACCGTTCCCCGCCGCCTCCAGCCTGTGAGGCGCCGTACCCGACCACCGCTCAGCTATACGACGCGGTCAATAACGGCGTCGGATTTCCATTCGGCTACGGCGGCGGTCCGGGATGCAACGGCCTGACGCCCTCGCAGACCAATTCGATCTATGGCGCACCGAACCTGGGACCCCGCGGCCAGGGTGCCGGCGTGAACCTTGCCGTGTTCGAGCTTTCCGCCTATACCCAGTCCGACATCACGACGTGGGCGCAGTATTTTTACGGACACGGCTACACGCCGCCGCTCGTCGACATCAACGTCGATGGCGGCCCGCTCGGCACCACGTGCCCGGTAGGCGATACCTGCGTTTATGGGTATGGCGGCGATATCGAGGTTGAGGCGGACATCGAAACGCAGCTCTCGGTATCGCCGGACGCACGACATATCCTCGTCTACAACGCTCCGAACGATTACACCGGTCAGACCGAGCTCGATGAGTACACGCAAATTGCGAACGATAATCGTGCGGATGTCATCAGCTCCAGCTGGGGCGAGTGCGAGAACGACGCCGGGGCGGCGTACGTCCAGGCCGAGGACTTGATCTTCAAGCAAATGGCTCTTCAAGGACAGAGCATGTTCGGTGCCGCGGGCGACACCGGCGCGTTCGATTGCATCCGGAGCGATGGCACGACGATCGTCAACGTCGAGGATCCCCCTACCCAACCGTGGGTCACGAGCGTCGGTGGAACCTCCCTCGAGTCGTTCAATCCCGACGCGAACCCGAATCCGCCCTACCCGAATGGCGTCGAGACCGTATGGAACGTCGATGACCTGTGCAATACGGACAAGTCCGAAGGCGGGCTGCCAGGATACTTCTGGTGCGGCGCGACCGGTGCCGGCGGCGGCGGGAACAGCCAGTTCTGGGGCCGCCCGTTCTACCAAGAGGGGCCGGGCATCACGAATTCTTACACGGCGTACGGCAATGGAACGACGAAGTGTGCGTTGGCGAAAAACGGCACACCGTGCCGCGAGGTTCCGGACGTCTCCGCGAATGCCGACGAGTACACGCCCTATGCCGAATACTGCACCGGGACCGACCCCACCAGCACATGCGCGACGATCACGAGCAACGTGCCTGGCTGGTTCGGGATTGGCGGCACGAGTCTTTCGTCGCCGCTGTGGTCGGCGATCATCGCGAACCGCGTCGGCTTCGGACACCGCCGGGTCGGCAACGCGAACCCGCTGCTCTACTCCCTGTACAACGTCGACTATCAGAGGTATTTCAACGACATCACCGGAAAGAGGCATAGCACGAACAACAACGGTTTGTTCCCCACCACGCCCGGATATGATCTGGCGACGGGTATCGGAACGCCGAAGATGAACGCNNCCAGCGGCCCGATTTTTTTCGGTTGCCAGATTTGAGATATTGTAGAGCCCATCGCGGCTTCACCTCCGGCTGAAGAACAATCCCCGCCAACATGTAACGCACCGTGGCTCTTCGCGGTGTTGTCGGTCTCGTTCGGCTTTACCGCAGCCGTTGACACGGTCCTCGTACCGTCCCTGCTGCGCCAGCACGGCATTGCGGTCAATCGCATCGCGGACGTCGTCGCGATCGCTTTGATTCTCTCGGTCTGGAACTTTCTGATTTCGCCGCTGGCCGACACCGGCCTGCGGCGGCGCATCTGGGTTCTGCTGGCGGCCGTGATTGCCGCTCTCGCCGCATCACTTGCCGTCATCCAAGCTAACGTCTCGCTTGCGCTGCTGACGACGCTGCTGTTTCTCTCGCATGCCGCGGCGGCCTTGCACGGAATCGCGACCGGCGGGCTGATGACTCTCTCAGGATATGAGGGAAAGCAGCGGCACGCTGAGACAGGACGAGCACGACTGCGTGTGCAGCGTCAATTGCGTGAACGATGGCGTCGGCGTTGAGTGCTCCGGCTTCATCGTCGCGCGGCGCGATCCAACAGGTAACTCCGTGTCGCTCCAGGGCCTCGACTAACGCAGCTGCGACGGCAAGCGTCCTGCGAGGCGTAACTGATGAAGACGTCCGGCGTTGCCGCGCGGGCGTCAACCGCCTGCTGTTCGCCACCACCTTCGGCCACGTCGACCCCCCTACGACATGTCCGTCATGTTGGCAGATGATCCGCGTCTTTATAAAGTTTACCAGGCCTTCGATGCCGTCCGGATCGAATGTCGGCTTTGGAGAAGGCAGACTGCCGGTCGGAAGGTCAGGTTTTGGCCGATAGCGCCAGTTCGGAGACAGCTCGCCGTGCGTCGATACAGGGCTCAAGCTGCGTACGGTGGGACTTAAATTGGCTTGTCTCCAATAAACAGGGGCCTGCCGTCCAATCGTGCCTTCTTGTATTGCTCGCCCTATCCGCTTGGGTGACAAGGCGGCCAGCTGCCTCGCTCGGAGTGCTTCCAAACAGGCCGCTGCTTATCAAATCGGATTGGTGCTCCTCGATCCGACGATTGCCGGGATGTTTGAGCGGATGCCGTTCTTATGGTGACTCTTGGATCAATTGTATTCGCAATTATGAGAGACTAGATTATCGTCCGAACTGAGAAGTTTTTATGGCAATGATGACGCCGGCATCGCACCAATTCGTCGACCTGAAGCTGCGAGAGGCGGCCGAAGCGATAGAAAAATCGCAAAGCGCGATAGCGGTGAAGAAAGGCTATGTGAATTTCGAAATGGCTGCGCGGATTCTTTACGAATGCCGCACGGCAATAGATCGGGAAACAGAAAACGACCCTGTGATCGGGCATTTAAAGACAGCGGCAGTTGCGCTAGCTGCCTTCAATGCGGGTGACGCGGCAGCCTCGGTGCAAGCAGCAATGCGGTCAATCAAGGCCATCGTCGATAAGCTGCCCGATTGACGCTCGTTGCGAATGATGACGTTTATCATACTCAATAAAACCCTTAAATTGCTTTGCCGATGCCTAGATCGACGGTCCGCGTAGTTGCCTAATCGTCGATGCCGTCAAGAAATTTGATCCTGACCGATCGATCGAGACTTAAACAAGCGTCAACGATGACAATGGCATTCCTTATAAGAGATCGGTCGCGACTGGGGCGCCCGATTCCTAACGATTGCGCCACAATCCCCGCGGTGGGCGCCGTTTCACCTAAATGCTCATGGGGGCCAGACAGACAACCAGGACGTCACAGGCAACCCATTTCCCCTTCGGCGAACAAGACCTCCAGATTCACTCGCGCGCAGTGTTCCTGATAACGAATCTCGATCAGTTCTAATGCTACTTCCAGAGCGGCAAGGTCTTGGAACTCCGTTGATATCGCACAATTCTGCGGACGTCGCGGTTCCGGCGCACTGCGCCGCGACAGCGCTTGAGCGGACCGGACGCGCAAATCTTCTTGGAACAGTTGCATTGGCATCATCGGACTCCTCGCCCATACGGGCGACAAAATACTGCATTCAGTCCGATCCGCTCGCGAGCAGGTACGCCCTCTATACGATGGATCGACACACCGGCACAGCGTGATACTTTCAGATCAACCAAAACCATATTGATACTAAATCCGACAATAAGGTTCCGCGCAGTCACCTGCGAGCCGTCAGCAAACCCTCTCGGCAGTTGCGGCGCCGGCCATCGGAATGGCGGCGTAACTTGTGAGTGCGCCCTGCCGGGCGCACAGGACGAAAGGCCCCGCGAGCGGGGCCTTCCACTGCATCGAATTGCTTAGCGATAGTCGATCGTCAGGCGGCGGCGGCCAACAGGTGCCAGTTCTTGGGCATGATCACTGAATCAATCGCGTGAATGATTCCATTCGTCGCGACTAGTTCGGTCCTCTTAACGTGGGCTCCGTTGATCTGTATTTCCGAGGACGAAACCACCGCACTCAGCGTGCTGCCCTGCAGTGTCATCACATCGCCTGATTTCATGTCTCTAGTCGTGACATGGCCCGCGATCATGTGATAGTTCAACACGGCCTTGAGCTTCGCCTTATCCTTGAACAGGGCATTCATTGCGCCGGCTGGGAGCTTCTTGAAAGCCTCCTCGGTCGGTGCGAAGACCGTGAATGGGCCTTTACCGGCCAGCGTATCGGTTAATCCCGCTGCTTTAATTCCGGCAGCGAACGTGCTGAAATCTTCCGCGACGTTCACCGTATCGACGATATTCTTCGTGGATGCCGTATGGTTGGTGCTGGCATGCTCGCTAGCAGGAACGTTCTTTGATTGATTCATAAAAAAACCCTCGACGTATAGCCAGCGAGAATTCACCGGCCAACTCAGCTCGTATGCGGCTAAGGCGGCGGAGTATGCGCTGTGTGCACCGCACTTACGGCCGATGACGAAAAGAAGTATTTAGTTTGGCCGTTGGCTGGAATGGCCTTGCAATTCACGCCTAACACGCGATGCCTCCTCGTGTATTTGCGTTTTCCAAAATCAGAGCGATGACCTACGATGTGGCGCCAGCGGCGAACACAGACCACTTCCGTGGGTCTAACTCCGCCAAACTATCTTGGCAGTGCCGGCAACGCCGAGCCGCTCTGCGGCGTCCGACAGCATACGCACGTTGCCTCGCCTGGCGACGACGAGTCAAACGCGCGCCACTCCCACACGAGCGCCGCGACCGCTAGTGAACGCCGCCCATGTGGTCCATGGGGCCGGAACCCGTGGGCTTTGGACGGGGCGTGAAACGCAGGATGCGTTTCCCGCAGCGTCCAGGGACGGATTCACATCGGCGCGAACAATGCCCACGTGTTCCAGACCCCATACAACATTTGCCGTCTCATACAGTGTTCGCGTGGGCCGATCACTGTACGAGTTATACAGCAGCAACCCACAGCTCATCGGGGATAACTTGCGCAGGTGGAATACCCCAAGCTTGAGACCGTAGCCCTAGCGCACGTCGATGATTCGTACTATTACGGCGCGTACTGCCGTCAATGCAAGCACTCCGCGCGAATCTCTCTGGAAAAACTGCGTGAGCGCCTCGGCGACTGCTATCCACTGAAAAAAGTGAAAGACCGACTGCGCTGCGAGCGCTGCCGCTCCCGGCAAATTGTCATCACCTTCCTGGCGCCGGACCAAAAAGTCGGCAACGTTGCGGAACTCTTCCGCCAGACGCCTCCGAGATAAGACCCATCGTAAGACCTCCACAGGCCCAAACAGCACTTCGAATTTCGTCACTAACCGCTTTATCGGCGATTGACCGACACACGATTTGTCCGTATTCCGACTTTCTTTCCAGCCCATTGGGCTACAATCAGCCTCACCAATTAACTTAAGGAGCACCATAAAAACCGTATGAACCAGAATTCTTCTTCAAACTCTTCCGTCCCCCGATTCACCCTCAAACTTAAACTCGGCGCGCGAAAGTCTCCCACAGAGATGAAAACTGCGCCCTCGAATCCATCGCCACATCCTGTGGCAAGTTCTCCACGACCGCAAAGCAAATTGAGTCAAAAACCCGATTCAGCGTGGTCCGAGGAGTACAAACAGCGCATGCAGGCGGACATGGATGCATTGATCTCGCGCTAAAAGAATTTCCCACCCACTCCATGCGTTCGCGCCGGCGCTTAAGAGCGCTGACTGCGATGCGCGTCCCTGCCAAAACAGGTATCCCTTCTACAATCGCTGACTACTGCGGAGGTGACTGCGCTCAAGATTATCGCCTCCATCCGAAAGGACTTCGCGACGTGCTGGCAAACAGCTAGAGCACTTGCTTATAATCGCCTACCAAGTCCAACTCCGGATAGTATCGAAAGATCCCCTCGTTATTGAACGGGATACGCCGCGGGGAATTAAGATACGCAGCAACGCGCGGACGATCCTGAACTCTTGAATGTAGTGCCAGGAGCCGCGGATATTTGCGCGCGGTCTTACGCATTGTGGACGGGAACGCATAGTTGAGGCC
>PKXS01000080.1 GCA_003132425.1 Gammaproteobacteria bacterium
CGCCGAGCCGGCGCGGATCGCGCGCTCACGCGAGGGCTGCCGTGTGCGGCGCCGATGTGGCCAACAGTCCCGAGCGGCCGGCAACGGAACCTAAGACCACCGTCTGGGTCGGTAAAGGCCTCTGCATCGCGCTGTCATGAATTTTGCCCATGCGCCCAAGTTCGGTTCCTGAGTCGCGCCATTTCACCAGCAAGGACTCGAAAGCATCGAGCAGCAGCATGCCCTCTAGTTCGGCGTGCAAGGTAAATACCTGTACGCCGGTATCGTCAGCGAGGCGCGAGCGGGAAAACACCGCGTCCGCGATGGTTGATTCATCGATGTTGTCGCGGCCCAGCAATTCATCGAAGGTCGGCAGAGTGGTCGGCAACTGCGGACAGGGACTGGGTCCCTGCGCGAGCAGCGGGAAAAACGGCGAACTACCGCGGGTGTCGCTGGCAAACAGCAAGCCATACTCACGTTCCAGGTCGAGCCCGTAAGCGTTGATCTGCCATCCGGCCGCCGCGTGCGAGCGCGGCAAAAATCCGAATATGCGCTCGAATGCGCCGAGCCCACGCTCGAATTCCGCGCGAGTCCAGGCGGCGGTCGCGCCGGCCACATAGTCCTGCCAACGCACATGATCGTAGGTATGCAGTCCGACTTCAAAACCAGCGTCGCGCACACTGCGCATCACAGCCCCGGCCTTCTTACCGATGTCGGGACCCGGAAGCAATACGCCGTACAGCAGGGTTTTCAGGCCGTAGTGTTTGAGCACCGAGGTGCGCGCCACCTTCTGCGCGAAGCCTTTGCGAAACACACGGCGCATGGCGCGCCCGGTGTGATCAGGCCCCACCGAGAAATAGAACGTGGCGTCGATGTGGTGCCTCTTGAACAGCGCCATGAGGCGCGGCACCCCCTCGCGCGTTCCGCGCAAGGTATCGACATCGACCTTGAGGCCGATGCGGGTCTCGCTAAGCATCGCGCGACAACAGCGCCGAAGCACTGGGCAGGCTATGGGCGTAGGAATCGAAGATCGACTTTAACGCCGCGCGCATGTCGGTCGTCGGTTTCCAGCCAAGCTCCGCCGTGGTGTTCTTGATCGAGGGTAGGCGCGCCGGTATATCGGCATAGCCCTTGCCGTAGTAATCCAGCGCGGAAATATCGACGAGCTTGGTGTTTCGGGCGGTCGGCGCGTATTCAGGGCGGCTCAAGGCGATCTCCAGCATCATTTCCGCGAGCTTGCGGATGGAGTACAGATTGCCCGGATTGCCGATGTTGTAGATCTTGCCGTCGGCGATGCCGCCCGGATTATCGATGACGCGGGTCAGGCAATCGACCGCGTCGTCGATGAAGGTGAAGGCGCGAGTCTGGTTGCCGCCCTCCACCAGCTTGATCGGTTCGCCGCGCACGATATGGCCGAGAAATTGCGTCAATACGCGCGAGCTGCCCTCCTTCGGATCATCCATGCTGTCGAGCCCGGATCCGATCCAGTTGAAGGGGCGAAATAGCGTGAACTGCAGTCCCTGCTCTCCATAGGCCCAAATAATCCGGTCGAGCAATTGCTTGACGCAGGAGTAGATCCAGCGCTGCTTGTGGATCGGCCCCAGCACCAATTCGGACGTTTCAGGATCGAATTCCCTGTCCTTGCATGCGCCGTACACCTCCGACGTCGATGGGAATACCACGCGCTTCTGGTACTTCACGCAATGGCGAATGATCGGCAAATTCGCCTCGAAGTCCAATTCAAAGACGCGCAACGGCGCCCGCACATAGGTCGCCGGCGTGGCAATGGCCACCAGCGGCAGGATCACGTCGCACTTGCGCACGTGATATTCGACCCACTCCAGATTGATGGTGATGTCGCCTTCCACGAAGTGGAATCGTGGATTGCCGAGCAATGTGCCGACGCGTTCCGATTGCAGATCCATGCCGTAGATATGCCAATCGGTAGAGCCGAGAATGAACTTGCTCAGGTGATGGCCGATAAAGCCATTGACACCCAGGATGAGAACGTTTTTCAAGATAAACCCCTAAGGACCTTCAGCTCAGACCAACGCCAACGGCTGCTGCGATAAGGCCCGCGGCGGCGCGTTCGGCGCCACGGGACTGTGATCGATCGCCAGTTGCAGTATTTCCAGACGCCGCCCGTCGACACAGTCGGCGTACCAAGAGCCGTCCGCGGCATACAGACAGGGCGCAAGGCTTGCGTACCGTGCCGGCTGCGCATCCACTCGCGTTTCCAGAACGGCAAGCCTACACCCGTTTACGTCGGTAAAGGCGCCCGGAAACGGCGGCGCCACGGCGCGCACCAGATCGTGCACGGCGCGCGCGCCCCGCAGCCAATCGATGCGGCCATCCTCCGGGCGGCGTCGGCCGAAGTACGAGCCTTGCGTGAGATCCAGAGCGCTGGCACCCGCAGTGCCGGCTATCAATTTCGGCAAACTGCGTCGCAGCACCTGCTGCGCCGCGTCGGCCACTTTGATCGAGACGGCGAGCGCCGTGTCGTTCTCCAATATGGGCACCGATTGCTGATCCACGAGCGCGCCTGAGTCGGGTTTCTCCCGCATATAGTGCCAGCTCACGCCCGTGGCAGTTTCGCCGTGGATAATCGCCCAATGCACCGGCGCCCGGCCGCGATACTTCGGCAATAACGAGCCATGCATGTTCAACGCGCCGCGATGCGGCACGTTCAACCAGGCCGACTGCAGCAGGTAGCGATAGTAGAAGGAAAACAAGAAATCAGGATTCGCGGCGCGCCCCTGCGCGATCCACTGCGGCGTGTTGGGGTCATCCGGCGTTTCAACGCGCAACTGATGTGCCTCAGCCAAGCGTTTGACGCTGCCGAACCACTGGCTTTCGTTGGGATCGTCCTGATGCGTGAACAACAGGGGAATCTCCACACCCTGCTCCAGCAACTCGCGCACGCAGCGAACGCCGACCTCGCTGTAGGCAAACACAATCGCGCGNNGAAGCGATTCCCCGCCATCCGCTTCGTCCCCGCCATCCGCGGCTCCCGCGCCACCCGCCTCGAGGACCGCTTGAACGATGTAGCGCGGCCGCTCACGCACCTGAGTGTAGATCCGCCCCACGTACTCGCCCAGCAGTCCGATGCCGAACAGAGCGACGCCGATCAGGAAAAACACGATGCCGAACAACGTGAACAGTCCTTCGGCCTCCGGGCCGACAATGAGCCGGCGCACGAACAGGTACACCACCAGCAGCGCGGACAGGCTGGCGACCGCCATGCCGACCATGGAAAAGAGCTGCAGCGGAACCACGGAAAAGCCGGTGATCAAGTCGAAGTTCAAGCGCACCAGGCTGTACATCGAATACTTCGACTGGCCGGCGAAGCGCTCTTCATGCGCGATCGGCACTTCGATCGGACGCATGGCGTACAAGGAGGCAAGCGCCGGGATGAAGGTGTTGACCTCGCGAGTCTGATTCAGCGCCATCACCACGGAGCGCGCGTAGCCGCGCATCATGCATCCCTGGTCGGTGATTCGCACCGGTGTGATCCATTCACGCAGCCGATTGATCGCTTTGGAAAAATAGCGCCGCCACAGCGAGTCTTGGCGCTGTTGGCGAATCGTGCCCACATAATCGTAGCCCTGATCCAACAGAGCGACCAATTTGCCGATCTCCTCCGGGGGATTCTGCAGATCGGCATCCAGCGTGATCACGAAATCGCCCCGGGAATACGCGAGACCGGCCATGACCGCCGAATGCTGGCCGAAGTTCGCGTGAAACAGCACGACGCGCGTGTTGGTCGGCCGGCTCGAGAACTGTTGCCGCAGCAACGCGGCGGAGCGGTCTTTGCTGCCGTCGTTGACGAACACACACTCGTAGGAAACCCCGAGCGCATCCAGCGCGGCATACAGCCGCCCGAACAAGCTCGGCAGCACCGCCTCTTCGTTGTAAACCGGAATGACGACGCTCAATTTGGGATTGAGGGCCGGCATATTGCGAGGGATCGGCATGCTCTGAGTGGGAATCATGTCGCGATACCGGATCGTCAATGATCTGCCGCCACGGCGCCATGAGATTTCAGCACGCCCAGCAGCTCTTGGGTCTTGGCGCGCATCAGCTTCTCGGAGCCGCGCGCCTCGACGTTGAGCCGTATCAGGGGTTCCGTGTTTGAACTGCGCAAATTAAAGCGCCATTCGGGGAATTCAAACGACAGCCCATCGGTGCGATCCACGTTGAGCGCCTGCGGCGCATAGCGCGCCTCGAACGCGCTGATCGTCCCTTTGGCATCGGGCACGCGGTAATTGAGCTCGCCGCTGACCGGATACAGGCCGATGCGTTCCCCCACCAGTTCGGACAGCGCCTTCCCCGACTCGCTCAAGATTTGCGCGACCACCAACCACGGGATCATGCCGCTGTCGCAATAGGCAAATCGCCGGAAATAGTGATGCGCGCTCATTTCACCGCCGTACACGCCGTCGACCTCGCGCATGCGCTGCTTGATGAAGGCATGGCCGGATTTTGAAAGCACCGACACCCCGCCGCTCGACTTGACGATATCGATCGTATTCCAAGTCAGCCGCGGATCGTGCACCACGGCGCCGCCGGGCGATGCACGCAGCAAGACCGAGGCCAACAGGCCCACGATGTAGTAGCCCTCGATGAAGCCGCCGCGCTCATCGAAGAGAAAGCAGCGGTCGAAATCCCCATCCCAGGCGATTCCGAAATCCGCGCCTTGCGCGCGGATCGCATCGGCCGTCGAGGCGCGGTTTTCCTCGAGCATCGGATTGGGAATGCCGTTCGGAAAATTTCCGTCGGGCCGGTGATGCACCTTGATGAACTGGAAAGGCAGATGCGGTTCCAACTTATCGACGATGAGCCCCGCGCCGCCGTTGCCGGCATTCACCACGATCTTGAGTGCTTTGAGCTTCGGCAAGTCCACATAGGACAACAAATGTGCGATGTAGGCTTCGGTCGTGTCGAGCTGGCGGCGCCTGCCTTGGCGCGGTGCTGCCGGAAAGTCGCCGCGTTCCGCGAATTCCCGAATGTCCTTAAGGCCGTTATCGCCGCTGACCGGTTTCGATTGTTCGCGCACGAATTTCATGCCGTTGTAGTCCGGCGGATTGTGGCTCGCGGTGATCATGATGCCGCCGTCGAATCCGCCGTCGAAGGTCGCAAAATACACCCCCTCCGTGCCGCAGATCCCTATGTCATACACATCGACCCCGGATTCCGTCAATCCGCGGCACACGGCGTCGCTTAAGGCCGCGCTCGATAGGCGGATATCGCGCCCGACGACGATGCGTTCGGGGGATAAGAAGCGGGCATAGCCGCGCGCCACGCGGTAGGCAACTTCATCGTTCAGCTCATCGGGAATCCGGCCGCGCAGATCGTAGGCTTTGAAGCAGCTGATGGGCGTCAAGCCAGTGGTTGAGTTCAAGTATTCGTCCCTTGGCGGCCGTAGTTGTCTTCCAGGCGCACGATGTCGTCCTCGCCCAAGTACGTTCCCGATTGCACCTCGACAATGTGCAAGGGCACCTTCCCGGGATTCTCGATGCGATGCTTCGCACCGATCGGGATGTAGGTCGATTCGTTTTCGGACAGCAGGAAAGTCTTCTCGTCGCAGGTAATGCGCGCCGTGCCCTGAACGACGATCCAATGCTCGGCGCGATGGTGATGCATCTGCAGCGACAACACACCGCCCGGCTTCACCGACAAGCGCTTGACTTGGAAGCGCTCGCCGTTGTCGATGCTGTCATAGCTGCCCCAAGGCCTGAACACCTCTCGATGCAGCGAGGACTCGCTGCGGCCGGACTTCTTGAGCCTGGCCACCAATTCCTTCACGTCCTGCACCCGCTCCTTGGGGGCGACCAATACGGCATCCTTCGTCTCGACGATGATGTGATCGTCCATGCCGACGGCAGTTACCAAACGGCTGGTTGAATGCACATAGCAATCGTGCGTGTCATGCACCATGACGTCGCCTCGCAGAACATTGCCCTCCTCATCGGCGGGCGAGGCATCGAATAGCGAGGACCAGGAGCCGACGTCGCTCCAGCCCGCATCGAGAGGCAGAACGACCGCATCCTTGGTCTTCTCCATCACGGCATAGTCGATCGATTCGCTGCGGCATTTCTCGAAGGCGCGCCTGTCGATACGCACGAAATCCAGGTCCGTCGTCGCCGCGCGCAATGCGGCGGTCGAGGCCTCCAAAATATCCGGCGCGAATTCCTTGAGCTCTGCCAAATAGCGGGCCGCTTTGAACACGAACATGCCGCTGTTCCAGAAGTAATCCCCTGAGGCGACGAACTGCTGGGCTACATCCAGCGGCGGTTTTTCGATGAACTGCGCCACCGGATACGCAGGACCGTTGCCCTCGCCGCGGCGGATGTATCCGTAACCCGTCTCCGGAGCATGCGCAAGGATGCCGAACGTCACCAGCTTGCCCTCTTGCGCCTGTGCGGCGGCCACGGCGGCGGCTTGTTGAAAGGCGCGGACGTCGCGAATCACATGATCTGCGGGCGCCACCACGAGCGTCGCGTCCGGATTCATCTGCAGCGCCTTCAATGCGGCCAGCGCCACGGCGGGAGCCGTGTTGCGCCCCGCCGGTTCCAGCAGGATGGCGGTGGCCGGTATGCCCATTGCGCGCAGCTGTTCGGCGACGGTGAAACGATGCGCTTCGTTACACACCACGATGGGGGGTTGGGCGCCGGCGATTCCCGCCAGACGTGCGGCGGTATCCTGCAGCATAGTGTACTTGCCGGTAAGCGCCAGCAGTTGTTTTGGATACATTTCCCGCGACAACGGCCAGAGTCTCGTGCCGGCGCCGCCGGACAGAATCACCGGAACCATTTGGGTCACAATTCACTCACTTTGAACGCTTACCGCGGCCCACTGCATAATAGCTGAAGCCGGCGCGCGCCATCTGCGCCGGATCGTATAGATTGCGTCCGTCGAAGATCACCGGCGCGCGCAACGTTGCCTTCATGTAGTCGAAATCAGGGCTGCGAAATTCCTGCCACTCCGTGACGATCGCCAGCGCATCGGCACCCTCGAGCGCTTCCGGGCTGGTCTTGCACAGCATGAGATCATCCCGCTTACCGTAAATTCGCTTGCATTCGGGCATCGCGACCGGATCATAGGCGCGGACTTTTGCGCCGGCCAACCACAGCGCCTCCATCAATACCCGGCTCGGCGCCTCGCGCATGTCGTCGGTATTCGGCTTAAACGCCAAGCCCCACAGAGCAATGGTCCTGTCCCGCAGTTCGCCAAAATGTCCCCGGATCTTGCCGAACAGCACCTGCTTCTGGCGATTATTGACGCTTTCCACCGCGGTCAACATCGTCGCGTGGTACCCCACCTCTTGGGCGGAGCGTCGCAAGGCCTGTACATCCTTCGGGAAACACGATCCCCCATAGCCCACGCCCGGATAGATGAACGCATAGCCAATACGCGGGTCCGACCCAATGCCGACGCGCACCGCCTCGATGTCGGCACCGAAATGCTCGGCCAAATTGGCCAGCTCGTTCATGAAACTGATCTTGGTGGCGAGCATCGCGTTCGCGGCGTACTTGGTCAGTTCCGCGGAGCGCACGTCCATCACGATCATGCGATCGCGATTGCGCGTGAAGGGTTCGTAGAGGGTTTTCAACAGATCGGCGGCGTGCTGACTATCCGTTCCGATGATCACTCGGTCCGGTTTCATGAAGTCCGACACCGCGGCGCCCTCTTTCAGGAATTCCGGGTTCGACACCGTGTCGTACTCGATCGTCGCCCGGCGAGCCGCAAGGGACTCACGGACGGCGTCGCGGACTTTGTCGGCGGTGCCTACCGGCACGGTGGATTTGGTGACCACGACCTTGTACTCCGCCATGTGCTTGCCAATCGTGCGCGCAACCTCAAGCACATGACGCAGGTCCGCGGAGCCGTCTTCATCCGGGGGAGTGCCGACCGCGATCAGCTGGAACAAGCCATGGGCCACGCCCTCTGCAGCGTTCGTGGTGAA
The DNA here is from genome assembly GCA_003132425.1 of Gammaproteobacteria bacterium. Taxonomy (GTDB): domain Bacteria; phylum Pseudomonadota; class Gammaproteobacteria; order Steroidobacterales; family Steroidobacteraceae; genus Bog-1198. Next base: position 7,946 of record PKXS01000080.1, read on the forward strand.
GCGCAGACGGCCGACGTCGAAATTGCGCTTCACCACCGCTTCGAGTCCCGGTTCGTGGATCGGTACCTCGCCGCCTTTGAGCATGTCGATCTTGCGCGCATCGACATCGACACACACCACGTGGTTGCCGGCGTCGGCCAAGCAGGCGCCCGTCACCAGGCCCACGTAGCCCGACCCGAAAATCGTGATTCGCATGCGTAATATTCTGATTTAACTAGGAAAAGTACGCGAAAGCCTAGCGGTTTTGGGGGGGCAAGTAAAGCAGCCGCTCAGCTCCACGGCTCCAGCAATAGCTTTTTCTCCCACGCCAGCGAACTCGAAACGATCGCCTTCAAGTCATCGTACCGGGGCTGCCAGGCGAGCTCGACTCGGATTCGCTCAGCCCGCGCCACCAGGTAGGCCGGATCTCCCGCGCGGCGCGCCTCCTGCCGAATCACCAAGGGTTTGCCGCCGACCGCTTCGACCATCGCCAAGACTTCGCGCACCGAATAGCCATGGCCATAACCCACATTCAGGGTCACCGAGCGTCCGGCGGCGCGCAGATACTCGAGTGCTCGCAGATGCGCGGCAGCGAGATCCTCGACATGCAGGTAGTCGCGCACCCCCGTGCCATCCGGAGTCGGATAGTCGCTGCCGAAGATCGCGACGTGCGGACGTTTGCCGACCATCGCCTCGCAGGCCACCTTCGTCAGCAAGGTTGCACCCTGAGTTGCCTGACCGATGCGGCCTTTTGGATCGGAACCGGCCACATTGAAATACCGCAGAGCGACGTAGCGCAGCGCGCTGACCGCGGCCAAATCGCGCAGCATCCACTCGCTCATGAGCTTGGACGTGCCGTAAGCATTGATGGGTCGGGTCGGCGATTCCTCGTCCGCATATCCGTCTTGCGGCATTCCGTACACCGCCGCGGTCGAGGAGAACACAAAGTTCTTCACGCCATGTTCGTTACAGGCCTGCAGTAGGGCTCGAGTCGAACAGGTGTTGTTGCCGTAGTATTTCAGCGGCTGCGCAACCGACTCAGGCACGATGGTGTGCGCTGCGAAGTGCATGACGGTGTCTATCCCGTGATCCGCCAGGAGTCGCGACACCAGCGGGTAATCGCCCACGTCGCCCACGATCAATTGGCCGCCGGTCACCGCTTGACGGAAGCCTCGTCCCAGGTTGTCCAGAACGACGATCCGTTCGCCGGCCTCAGCCAGCTGCCTCACCACATGACTGCCAATATAGCCGGCGCCGCCGGTTACCAGGATGGTTCCCTTGAACAAAGCAGCTCCCACGCTGTCGAGTGCGCTTAAGGCCGCGCCGTATCGGATGGTCCGGTATTGCGGGTTATGCGCCGGGTATTGAGATTAGTAACCTTGCGATCGTCCGAACTCACTGCGGTCTGGCGCGCCCAGACCAGGTCATGCGATTCGGGCACCGGTTTGTACTCCACGACCACGTCGCCCAATAGTTGCAGCGCGCGTTGGCAGTCGAAGCGGCTCATGGCCACCAGAATTTCATCCAGCAGCGGCTGCACGCGCTCCCACGGCAAGGAATGCTCGAGGGCGCGCAGAATCATCGGGTGTTGAGTGCCGGTGACGTTATTGCCGATGAGCAGTTCCTCGTACAATTTTTCCGCCGGGCGAAGTCCCGTATAGGCGATCTCGATATCCCCTTCAGGATGCTGGTCGTCGCGCACGGTCAAACCCATGAGATGAATCATGCGGCGCGCCAAATCGTCGATGCGAACCGGTTTACCCATGTCGAGCACAAAGACATCACCGCCCTCTGCCATGGATCCGGCTTGGATGACAAGTTGTGCAGCCTCCGGAATCGTCATGAAGTAGCGAATGACCTCCGGGTGCGTCACCGTCACCGGACCGCCAGCCTTGATCTGCTCGTTGAACAACGGTACCACCGAACCGGACGAGNNCGGGACCACCGGCGGCAATCTGTTGACGCCAAACCGGTACCACCGAACCGGACGAGGCGAGCACGTTGCCGAACCGCACCATGCAAAAGCGCGTCTTGCTGCCGCGGCGATGCAGTCCCTGCAGCACCATTTCGGCGAAACGCTTGGTCGCTCCCATGACATTGGTGGGATTCACGGCCTTATCGGTAGAGACCAACACAAAGGTTTCTACCTCCGTGTCATGCGCGGCCTCTGCCGCGTACCAAGTGGCGATGACATTGTTGTGAATGCCCTCGATCACGTTCTGTTCGACAATGGGCACGTGCTTATATGCCGCCGCGTGATAGACCGTCTGAACCCGGTAGGCCAGCAAAATATCGCGCAAGCGAAACTTGTGATGCGCATTCCCCATGAGGGCGACTAGCTCCACCTTCAGGGATTGTTGTTCAGCGACGCTGCGTAGCTCGCGCTCGATGTTGTACAACGCCAGCTCGGACATTTCGAAGAGCACCAGCCGCTTGGGCCCCAAACCGATGATCTGCCGGCACAGTTCCGACCCGATGGAGCCGCCCGCTCCGGTCACCATGACCACCCGGTCGCGAATGCAGGCCTCGAACAAACCCTCCTTGGGTGGCACCGAATCCCGGCCCAATAGATCGCAAACATCGACCTCGCGAATATCACCGACATTTGCATCGCCGGTAACCAGTTGTTCGAATTCCGGGACGGTTTGCACATGCACGCCCAGCGGCTCGAGCTGACTCAAGATTTCGCGGCGGCGGCGGCGCGTCAACGAGGGCAACGCTAGCAAAACACGGTCAATGTTTCGATCCTTGATCAGCGTCGGCAATTGCTCGGGGGAGTACACCTTGATGCCGTTCACCATGCGACCATGCAAGCTCTTGTTATCGTCGATAAAGACCAGTGGATCGAACGCGCGGGTGGTCGATAATACCGTGGAGAGGCGTGCGCCGGCGTCACCGGCTCCGTAGATCGCAACTCGGGCGACCGTCGGTTGGATGTAGCGGGTGAGCAAGTAGTAGCGCACGACGAAGCGCGATCCCGCGACGTATAATAAGGCAAGACAGGAATAGATCGTCACGACGCTCCATGAAAGCGCCGGTATCTTCAAGGCGAATCCGATGAGACCCAATAGCACGCCGCTCAACGCGACCGCAAAGGCGACCGCAAACACCGCCCGGTGTCCGAGAAACCGGATGACGGTCCGGTATAGGCCCAGCCGAACGAAGATCGGAACGCTGACAGCGACAACCGCTAAGTATGCGGGCCAGTCGCTGATCGTGAACGAGGGATGACCCTCCCTAAGGCTGATGGCGGCCCACAAGGCCAGAGGCATCATCACCGCGTCCGTGCAAATCGCGATGATGCGCTTGACCGGTCCCGGTAACTCGACGGTTTGCCGTGCAAAGCCGCCGGCTCTAACCGTGGTCTTCAGTCCCAATTTGAGCCTCCATGACAAGCCTAGATCCCGCCGGCAACCGTTAGCGAAGCGGTTTCTCCAAGACTTAAGGATTCCCCCTCGCCGACAGTGTACCGATTTTATTTGATTTGCAACCCTTGGTCGTACAAAGCTTAAGCTGAGTTAATTCATACAACGCGCCAGTCCTGTTCGCGTTGACCATGCCACAGTGACTAGAGTCGCGCGTCAGTGGAATGTTCCCGGAACCAAGCATAGGTGAGTTCTATGCCTATTTTTAAAGGGATTCGCGGCCTCCAGCCAAGACCGGTCAGACGCGTCGTGTCCAACAGCTTGCGCGGCGTACCATCGGGCTTGCTGGTGTCGAAAATGAGGCGCCCCCTGTAGCCAATCGCCGACACTACGAGTTCGGCGAGTTCGCGAATGGTGACGTCCTCGCCCCAGCCGATATTGACCATCGGTTCGGCATCATAACGCTGTAAAAGATACAAAACCGCGTCGGCCAGATCGTCGACGTGCAGGAATTCGCGGCGCGGGGTGCCTGTGCCCACACGGTGACGCTTGCGTCGCCGCACAGCTTAGCTTCGTGGAAGCGGCGGATCAAGGCAGCACATGCGAAGTCAGCGAATCGAAGTTGTCGCCGGGACTGTACAGATTCGTGGGCATCAAGCAAGTCGCATTGAAGCCATACTCGCACCCATAGGCTTGACACATCTTGACACCTGCGATCTTGGCAACGGCATAGCACTCGTTGGTGAGTTCAAGCGAACCCGCGAGCAGGTACTCCTCTTTGATAGATTGCGGCGTGAGCTTTAGGTAGATGCTGCTCGGCCCCAAGAATACGAACTTGCTGACGCGCGCACGAATCGCCGCTGGGATATCACAGATTTACCTCTCGTCTGTTCCTGCCCCGCAGACGATGACGAGCGCCACCAGTGGCGCCAACGCGGTAGCGAGAAGCCACAGTGCATAATAGGGAAATCTTGCGGCAAGAATCGCTATAGGAAGCAACCAAAATGCATTAATCAACATTACCAATATTGTTACGGGTAGATGAGCCTTCCAACGACGTGCCAGATGCTGGTACGCATGCGTCCGATGGGCATTAAACCACCTATCACCCCGAATGACCCGCCTGATGAGTGTCACCGTGGCATCAACCAAGAATACGCCTCCCAAAATTGCCCACACCTCGATGGGAAATATCCCTTTTTGGCTGGCCGCCAGACCAAGCACCGCCAAAGAGAAGCCCAGGAATCCACTGCCCACGTCGCCCATGAAAATTCGTGCGGGCGGCCAGTTCCAACACAGGAAACCCAAGCTGGCGGCAGCGAGGCATGCCATGATTACCGTCAATCCGGGAGCGCCCCCCTCATACCAACTTAACCAAGCGCCCGCACCGCTTACAAAGACCGCTTCGCTGCCGGCAATGCCATCTAATCCATCCATAAAATTAAAAAGATTGGTTGTCCAAACCAGGGTCAACACCGCGATCAGGCCGCCGATCCATACTCCATGCAGCCCCCAGTTGGCGAGCGCACGCTCAGGAATCCCACCGAGCAGAATCACTGCCCAAAGAGCTGCCGCCAAATGCACGCCGAAGCGCACGCTGGCACGCAAGTGCCGCTGGTCATCGAGATATCCAACTAACGCCATCGCGCCGCCACCAATCAATAGAGTACCCAAGAGCATGGGATCCATCAGTCCGAGGAATGCAAGCAGGAGTGCCGCAACAAAGAACGCGATTACAATCGCAACCCCGCCACCCCGTGGCGTGGGCGATGCATGCGAACTTCGCAAATTTGGAACATCGAGCAGATTTCTTTGCAGAGCGTATCGGCGCATCAAGCCAGTCGCGATCACTGCAACGGTAAATGCAATGAATATCACCCAGATGACGCTTGATGTCATTGGCGACGCCCTGCCAGATAGGCAGCAACGGTCCGAGCGAGCCCTTCATCTAGTTTAATCGGCGGTGACCATTGCAGCTCGCGGCGTGTGTCCTCAATATTCACCACAAGGGAACCGCAAAGCCGGACCATTTCAGCTTTGTGGCCGATCAGCCCGCCAAATAAACGTAGCATACCCACTGGAACCGGCAGAAGCCTCACGCGGCGGCTCATCGCACTCCCGACACGCTGAATGAGCTCAGGTGTCGAAAGATCCTCTCCGTCGGACACCATCCAAGTTCGGCCCGGCGCAAGTGGATGCTTAAGAAGGAGCACTAACAAGTCGCAGAGATTCCAAATACTCACGAGACTGCGACTATTCTCTATTGCGCCCAGTGGCAACGGCCATTCCTTGTCGACCCAGCGCAGCAAGCGGAGAAAATTCGCCCGCACCCCCGGGCCATACACCAGCGGAGAACGCACGATCACCGATTCCATACCGGTTCTGGCAGCGACCTCCATGACATGCTTCTCCGCAAACCACTTAGACATCCCGTAGGCATCTTGCGGACGCGGTTCATCATATGCCGTGTAAGCGTGGCCTGTGGTTTCTTCTCCGTTGACCTTAACACTGCTCAAATACTCAAATCGGTGAATTCCTGCCAGCGCCGACGCATTTGCCAAATGCTCTGTGCCACGTGCATTCGTTTCTATGTAAAGATCCGAATTGGCGCTCGCATCATCGTGCAGAACGTGCACTCTTGCCGCGATGTGAAGAACTATGTCCACGCCACGAAGCGCCGTTCGCCAGTCGGTAGTCGTCGCTATATCACCCACCACTGCTTTCTCCGAAATATAGGCGGGGATCGAACGATCATTGCGCAACGCCGCTCGTACCACGTATCCCGATCGGGCCAGGAGTTCGCAAAGCGTCTGTCCAACAAAACCCGTAGCGCCAGTTACCAAAACGCGCGTCATTGGTCAACACCGGCAGCCAGGCCCGCGAGCCCCAGATACTCGTGCAGCGCACGCTCGGTCTTGCGCAAGCCGCCCGAGGTCGGAAGTAAACCGCGCCAGCCGCTATTTGTGGACCCGTCTANNGCCCCGGCGCGCTCCATCAACCGCATGGCACGAGGCATATGGTACGCGGACGTCACCAGAATGAATGGCGCCGTTCCGATTAGTGCCACAACGCTGCGCGCTTCGGCGCCCGTATCCAGTGAACCATTTAATACCACCAGCGACGCATCGTCGACGCCAAGATCGCGCGCCAACGCGGCATAGCCGATCGCGGACGGTATCTCACCCGACGGCGCGCCGCCCGATACGACCAGACGCGCGGCGCCGAGGCGGCGCTCGAGCCGTACGCCTTCGACGATTCGGGCGAGACCGTCCGGGTCGAGCGCCGCAGTGACAGGAATGCCGTCGCGCGACTCGTAGCCGCCACCCAACACCACGACGTAGCCGACCGCAGGCAAGGATTCGTCCCGGAGCGGAGAATACTGGCGCTCGAGCGGGTTAAGCAGAGCATCCCCTACCAATCCGATCGCGCCCAAGTACGCTATGGCCGCAGCCGAGGCCAGCAGCCATGTCGCCGTGCGTCGTCGCCCACGCAGTCGACAAATACCCGCAATCGCACTGATCAACGCTGCAATCATCAGTGGTTTCGCGAATTCACCAACCAGATGCTTGACCAGGTGCATCACGGGCTTGCTACCGGGATCATCGGACGGCAAAGACTGCGGACCGACTCACCGTCACAAATGGGGCGTGTCGGGATATTGGCCGCGCACCTTCCGAAGCGCGCGCCGTTCGGGCCCGCGGATCGGGTACATGGAGGGCAGACCGTTCTTCAATCGCGACACATGGACCAGGCCGGTCTTAAGGTCGATCTGCTTCCAGCGCATCGTCACGAACTACGAGGCGCGCAGGCCATGACGGTAGGCGAGTAAAAGCAGCGTGCGATCGCACGCACCCCGACGGCCGATGTTGACCGAGACCTTGGGGAGATTCTCGACCTTTGCTGGGATTAGATGTTCGCGCGAGCGAACTTTCCCATGTTCGAGGATTGGCGTCGATTTTGTGACGACTGACGTTCTCGAAGTGTTGGCTGGTTTTCTCGCTGCTTTAGCCATTCCTCAGAAGTGTAGCACTTCCGAACACTCCTATTTCCGCCGTCGACCCCTTGGAGAGCGTGGCCAACGGCGGCTTCCGAAGAGCCAGTTCAAGCTCACGACAGCGTGCATGGCGCCCGTTCGCTCGATGTTGAGTGTCTCCACTGTCCAAGGAGTCACCGCCACCCATCTCAGAATTTGGGAGAACCAGGTGTTTCCTCGTCGGCTTAAAAACCGCATTGCCGGCACCGGTCTGTATGGAGCAGACGTTCTCCAAATCTCTGGCGATGTCGCGCGACCATGCCAAGTGGCTTTTTGCATCTAGGGCATGGGATTTGCCCCATCACGACTGCGAAGATCAGAATGGCCCCCCATTTCCTCATCCACCCCTGGAGCCGACCGTCCCGGCGCCGAGCGAGTAGAGTGCAAACACTGAGCAACGCGCAGAAAGGAGATCGAGATGGAAGCGTTACAGCGCAAGCTTCCCGATTTGCTGCCGATACTGGCGCTCCTGGTGCTCGCGGCCTGTGGTGGTGGAAGCAGTCCGTCCGCACCGTCGCCTCCGCCTGCCATGTACAGCGTTGGAGGTTACGTTGCGGGACTGACCGGCTCGGGGCTCACGTTGAGTTACAACGGCGGCACAGCCGTCGCAGTGTCGCGAAATGGGGCCTTCACCTCCGCAACAAGTGTCACCATCGGCACCGCGTACAGCGTGACGATCGTCGGTCAGCCGACCAATCCGGCGCAAATCTGCGCCGTCAGCAACGGCAGCGGGGCGATGGCTACTGCGAATGTCAGCTCGATTAGTGTGTCTTGTCCCCAGTCCATTGGGACTCGCGCTTACGTGGCGACGGGTGGAAGTATCACATCGATTGTCGGCCAATCCTCGGTTCCTGGCTCTATCTCCGAATACACGATCGATCCGAGCACTGGGGCGCTTAGTCTTGTGTCCGGGAGCACGGTGACGACGGGCCCAAACGTCACCTCGTTCCAGTTCGTGCCGCATTCATCGTTCGCCTGGGCGCTGAGCCTCGGTGATGACCAGGCCGTCGATCAAAACTACTTCTCGAGCATCTTTGCTTACACGGCGGATTCAAGCACCGGACTGCTGACTTCCAACTCAGGAAATCCATTCTTCACCCTGGACGGAACAAGCAATACATCTGCAGCATGCGGCATTAGCGGTCAGGGAACTACTCAGGCAGTAACTTTCTCGCCCGGCGGCACTTTTGGCTATGCCTACAACACGCCTGAATTAGCGGCTGGAAACGGCGGCATTCAGATATTCACGATCGACTCCGCAACTGGCGCTCCAGCGGCGTTGAGCAGCGTCACCGGAGGGTGCGGTGGCCCGGTGACGATCGATCCCAGCGGGCAGTTTGTCTACTTCGAAACAACCATATCGGGCAACGGGGACCAGGAAGGGCTATCTGCAAACACGATTGATTCGACGACCGGCGTACTCACACCAATCGCCGGCAGTCCGTGGATGATCGGCGTGGGCGCTGTAGGGCCCGTGACGACCGATCCATTCGGTCGATTCGTCTAAGCATTAAGCGGCACCGGTTTACAGCCCACCAGCCTGCAAGATATCTGGGCTTTCACGATCGATCCTTCCACGGGCGCGTTGACGGCAGTTGCCGGCAGTCCCTTCTCATTCCCGGTGGAGAATGCAGCGTCCATGATCATCGAGCCCACCGGGCATTTCGCGTACGTCATCGGGTCCACATCCAGCGGCGTGACCGGCGCTGCGCTGTATACCTATTCGCTCAACGCTTCGACCGGCGCGCTCAGCCCTGTTGGGACCCCGGTGGCCCTTGATTATCTGAACTCTGTCCGCTTGCAGATCGACCCGAGTGGGCAATTCGCGTACATCACTACAGCCGTCCCTCCACTCCCTCCGATAGGGCCCCTTGAAGTGGGCATTTACGCCTACGCCATCGACGCGAGCACGGGTGCGCTGACGCTCGTACCGGGAAGCCCGTTTGTGGTGGGCCCGTATACAGCCGGCTCCACTGTCTTGGCCATCACGAACTGACGAGTTCCTGACAGCGACCGGCAGATCATTGGTACCTCTTCGAGGTAATTCCAGTACGTCATCAATCTCCAATTCCGCAACCGCAACTTTGGTCGTCCGAGAGCTCGATCGTTGGAACGCGCGTCATGGATGCAGGCTCTACTTTGACAACCTGACTGTTCTAGCAAACCGGTGCGTTGCACCGGCTATCGCAACTCCAACAATTCGCGGTACAGTTGGGTGGTAGATCTCTTCACGTGTTCCGCAGAGAATTCGGCCGCTACATGGATCTGCGCCGCCACACTCAACCGCTCGCGGAGCGAATGATCCAAGATAACGGTTCGCAATGCTTGGGCGAGCGCCATCGGATCGCGGGACGGTACCATGAGTCCCGTCTCACCATCGCAGACCACTTCGCGGCATCCGGGAACGTCCGTAGTGACGAGCGCACAGCCGCAGGCAGCAGCTTCGAGCAGCACCGTTGGAAGCCCCTCGCGATACGACGGCAAGCAAACCACATGGGCGGCCGCATAGACCGCGACCATATCCTCCCGCCAACCCCACCACTCGACCACACCGCTACGTCGTTGCTCGCTCAACCATGTTTCCGGGATAGCCGCTGGATTTTCGTTATCCACCCCCCCCACGAGTGCGAACCGAGCTTGAATTCCCCAGGCCTGAACTGTGGCCGCCGCCACACAGAACTCCCGTACTCCCTTGTCCCACAGCATGCGAGCCGGAAGTACCACCAGCGGGGCACCGCTGCGCGGCGGGCCGGGACGAAACCGTTGCAGGTCGACACCAACTCCGCGAATCAGGGCAGCTTGGGCCGGTTTAATGATTCGGCGATCGAGGAACATTTTCAGATCATCGCTGTTTTCAAAGATGACCCGAATCGCAGCCCGGGCAAACAGTATCTTGTACGAGAGAGTGACGGCGAGTCTTCTCAATGACGACCATTTGTCGGCAGCGGTGAAGACAAAGCCGAGGCCCGATACGGAATTGATGACTGCGGGCACTTCGGAAAGCCGCGCCGCCAAGGTCCCGCAAAGAACCGGCTTGATCGTCACATGGTGCACAATGTCGGGGCGGATTTCCCGATATAGCCTGCAGAGCGAGGCAGCGAGCCTACACTCCTCGAGCACGCTCCATCGACCCCGCCTGAGCTCGAGCTCGTGAAAAATCAGCCCCGCCGCCCTTATCTGCTCAACGTGCTCGGCGAAATCCGGCGCGGTCGCGACATGTACGCTGAAGCCCGCAGCCAGGGCCGCTTGTGCGAGATGCATGCGGTGCAGACAGAAGAACCATGCGACATTCACGACGTATAACAACACCGGCTTCCTGCCGTTCTCACTCCCCGTTTGCACTTCAGCGGTCACTGTCGGCGGCGACCTCGATCACGTTCCACCCTCGGTCACCCTCGTCCACAGCGCTGCATATTCGGTGCCCATCCGAGCAAGACTGAAGTCGCTGACGATCCGTGCCCTGCATATCACCGCGCGCTCCTTAATCGCGCCGCGCCCGCAATCGCCAAGCGCCGCCTCGATCGCGTCGGCCAGAGCCCCGGAATCCTGCGGCGGCGCAACCCATCCCGTATCGCCGACGATGTGCCGTGCATCGCCCACATCGGTGACCACGCACGGAGTTCCGCAAGCCATGGCTTCCATCACGGCGACAGGCAGCGATTCTGATCGGCTCGGCAGCACATGCAGGTCGAGTGCATTCATGATGGCCGGGACGTCACCGCTCGCGCCGACAAGAACCAACCGGTCTGCGACCGCCCAGCGCTCTATCATTCGCTGCAATTCGCGGTTCTCCGCATTCATTCCCCTGCCGATAAGTACGCAGCGAAAAGCATATCCTCGATCGCTCAACAATCTGACCGCGCGCACGAGATTCTCGTGATCCTTGAGTGGATCCCAGCGCGCAACGCAGCCGAGAAGAACCTCACCGGGGGCTACACCCCACATGCGTCTGATCCGCTGCCGCGCGTCCGAGTCCGGCTGGAACGACATCGGATCGACGCCGTTCGGCACCACGATCAGCTTTGAGGCGCAAAAACCGATCTTCTCGTGAAGCGCTGCGCCGCTTCGCGCATCCGAGACGATGAATCTGGGCAATGCTCGCGACAATTGCGCGCATGTCCGCCGAACGATGCGTGTCTTCCAGCTGGAACGCAGCGGGCCCAAATCAGTGGAATGCACGGCCCAGATCACCGGCGGTGCGCCCGCAAACCGGGCCATCAACCCGCCGACCAGGTTGGCGTGGTCGAGCCGCGTCTGCACGACATGCGGCCGAAATTCGCGGATGATCCGCCGCAGCCGACGCAGGCCTTCGATGGTGACGCGACCCCGGCGCATGCCCAGAGCGGTCACGGAGACACCCCGGTCCCGCAGCGGCCGGCCATAAACTCCCTCCTCATGGAGCGACACGACGGCATGCTCGAAGCCGTCGCTGGTCGCGCCGATAAGTCGGTAAAGTACGGCCTCGGCGCCGCCCTGACCAAGATCCGTGATGACGTGCAGCACTCTTTTGATCGAACTCACCGGACGAAGTGCCTCTTGTCAGGCACCCGGAGTGCTGATGCCGTGGTAATGCAAGGTACGCAATAGTCCGTCGGGCACGGACACGGCAGCTCGGAATCCGATTCCGGTGGCCGCGCGCGCCACGTCCAGGACACTGACCGGGATATCGGCACGCCTGGGCTCGCCCGGGATCGACACGATCGATCGCTGTATCGCCTGCTCTACCATCGCAACGACCTCCTGCAGCGAATGACCGATCCCCGATCCGATATTCAGTACCGAAGGCGCATCGGGGTGCAGCGCGAGAAGCGTCAGCGCCTCGATCACGTCGTCTATATACAGGAAATCACGTACAGGCCGCCCATCATCGCGTAACAGTATGGGCTCGTCTCTGAGAAGGTGGCCGATTGTCATGGCAACGAAACCCTGCCGTCCATAGAGCCGCTGNNCCGCTGACCCGGGCCGAATGGGTTTGACAGCCTGGCGATGCGCACGTCAAGTCCGCGGTGAAATCGGTGAAGCAATAGATATTTCTCGATCGCGAGCTTCTGGATACCGTGCGAGCTGATGGGATCCGTGACGGCGGTTTCCGGAATAGGCACCTGCGCTTGCAGTCCATAGACCGAAGATGAGGAGGCAAACACTACCCGCGGTACCCCCCGACGCTCACACACCTCGAGAAAGCGGAGCGTCGCGAAAATGTTATCCGACAACTCGCGGCTGACTTCGACGTGCTCGTCACCGGGCACCGTGCTGGAAACAAGGTGGAACGCCACATCCGCGCCGGCGAGCACCCGCTCTATGGCCGCGGGGTCGGCGAACTCTCCGCGAATCCAACTCACGCGTCCGAGCAAATCGGCGGGCGCCGCATTGTGGTCGAGAACGGCGACATCCGAGTCGGCGTCCAGCAAACGCCGTACGAGGTTCAGGCCGATGAATCCCGCCCCAAGCACGGCCACATTGCGCCGCGCGCTCATGCCGAGAAACGTCGGTGCGCGGTCCCGATGCGCTGATTCTTCAACTGGATTGTTCGATAGATGAACGCCAACAGGATCAAACCGGCGTAGTTGCCCATCTGATAGTCATTGAACACGACAATCATGGCCAACGACCCGAGCAGCAACAGGCTGCCTAGTCTGCGCCAGCTCAAGAACCGCGTATTCGAGTAATAAGTGTCCAGCTGCCGTCCTATCCTACTGAGGAACCATATGAGCATCAGCACACCCAGCCATCCTGCTGCCAGGGCGGAATTGATTAGCCAGGGGCCCGGGATATCGGAAAGCGTCGCACTTCCAAATGGCGAAGCCAATGCGGCGCTCGTGTTCAAGACGGCGCCTCCCGTTCTATCGGTCAGAGAAGCGCCTTTATTGAGGAAATCGCCATATTGCGCGAGATAGGTAAAGGCGTCCATTAACGGCTCGAGACCAAAATACTTGACGGCGAAAATGAAGACGCCCATGAAGATCAGTATTCCGTAAGGTATCGCAAATCTGATGGTAGTGACGAACAGCGAGATCCACATGAGACCGGCGAATCCCAGTGTCAGAAATACGGACCCGGACAGTGAGAGCACGCAGAATGCCAGCATCGCGATACCCCACAGGCGGCATGAGCGTGAATCCGCCAGGAATGCCAAACATGCCGGAAGCATGAAGTAGAGCACGTTCAGAGACGGCTCTTTGGCAAAACTCTGCATGCGCACCACAGGCACACCAAACAACGAATAGTCCTGGTCTCCGTGCAACGCCAAAAGCGCGATCGGGTGATCAATGGTGTTCAGTACGGCGCCATTATCCGAAACCTCGATAACGAACTTGGCCAGCGACGGATCCTGGAAGAGCATCACCCATTGAATGAGCGCCATAAGCGCCATGATCCCGGCGAACGTCACCAGGAACTTAACGCCCGCCTCGAAACTCTCTTCCGGCGCGCAAGCCAATACCATCAAGGCGAATACCGATGCAAGACTGTCGAGGATGTAACTCGCCTGCCCTCTGAGCGCCATTTCCGTCACCAGCTTGACGAGCGCAAAACCAATTAGTGGATCGAGCAATCGGCCCGGACGCGAGACGAAGTAGTAACAAGCAGCCACCGCTATCGGAATGATCAGGACAGCCTGCGACAGCCGTTTTATGCCGAGCATTTCCGTGAGCAGAAAAGCCTGCGAAACGTAGATCAACAATGCGGACGCCACGATGGCGACGGTTGTCACGGAGACAATGACCGGCGGCGCGCGCCCCTCAATGGGACGGCCCGGCACAACGACCTCGACTACGGCCATGGGAATTGGCCGAAAGGAATGACGGGAAAGTAAAAGCTACGGCGAAAGGCGACGCGCGCGGCGCCGGTTTCCGCGGTGCGCGGAGCGGATGCCACGCGCAGACGACGCTTCGGCGACCGCGTCACGGAGCCGCTTTTCGAGCGACGAAAGCCAGTGCGCCAAGCCTGCGCACGAGGTATCTCTGAACCGAGAGCGGCAACCGGTACGCTAACGGCATGCGGGCGCCCTTGCGCGCCCTCAGCCAGTGCTCCTCGATGTGCCACACCTCGCTGAAGCGGCTGCCATACGCTCGAGTGATCTCTTTACGAGTGCGGTAGTACGTCCAACGATCGAGCCATACACAGATCCTACGGCTCCAGGCGAGCGGTCGTTCATCACCGCGCGCACCAATCCCCAACCAGCTCAAAAAGGCGGCGTAGTACACGCGCGGCCCACTGCTTCGAGGGAATCGATGCAGAAACGGGATCCGACAGTGCCCCTCGATCCAAAGCGCGCGATCGGGAAACAGGCTCAACACGACGCCGCCGGGTTTCAAGACGCGTCGAATCTCATCGAGCACCCGGTCTAAATCGGGAACGTGCTCCATAACCATGTTGTTGACTATGATATCGAAAACTTCGTCGCCAAAAGGAATCGAGTCGCCTTCCATGCGACGGATAACCTTGCCTGCCAGGGCGGCCGGGACTTTTGCCGAGTAGTTGTTGCCGTCGAAAAACACATCGCATCCGTAGGCGTCACAGCCGGCCTCACGCAGCAGCGCAACGGTCTCTCCGGCACCGCATCCGTAGTCGAGAACCATCCCCTTGTGGCCGGGTTGCGCAAGCACCCAACCGGCGCAATAGTCGTAGTTGTTCATGTCCCGAGCCTGCTTAGATACAACAGCGTAGCACCACTACCTGCTCCGGAAATACGCGATAGTCCTTTGCAGGCCATCGTCGATTCCGACTTTGGGCTCCCAACGGAGCAGTTCTCTGGCCAGGCGGATTTCCGGCTGCCGCTGTTTCGGGTCATCCGCTGGCAACGGCAAGAAATCAATCGATGCACGAGAGCCGGTCAGTCCGATGATGCGCTTGGCAAGATCGATCACCGTGTGCTCGTGGGGGTTGCCAATGTTGACCGGACCAGTGTGACCCGCGGGCGTAGCCATGAATCGCAGGATCGCTTCGATCGTGTCGTCGACGTAGCAGAACGAGCGCGTCTGCAGCCCATCTCCGTATATGGTGATGGACTGGTTCTGCAGCGCCTGCGAGATGAAATTCGACACAACACGCCCATCGTTGGGATGCATTCGCGGTCCGTAGGTATTGAAGAGCCGTGCCACCTTGATGTCGAGACCATGCTGACGATGGTAGTCGAAGAACAGCGTCTCGGCGCAGCGTTTACCCTCGTCGTAGCACGCACGCGTCCCAATGGGGTTGACGTGGCCCCAATAATTTTCGGTCTGAGGGTGAACCTCAGGATCGCCATAAATTTCACTGGTGGAGGCTTGAAAGATCCTCGCCTTCAGGCGCTTCGCAAGCCCGAGCATGTTGATCGCGCCATGAACGCTGGTTTTTGTCGTTTGCACGGGATCGAACTGATAGTGTATCGGTGAGGCGGGGCAGGCGAGGTTGTAAATCTCATCGACCTCGATGTACAGCGGGAACGTGACGTCATGGCGCATCAGCTCGAAATGGGCATTCCCGAGCAAGTGTGCAAGATTATCCTTGCTGCCCGAATAAAAGTTGTCGACGCAGACGACGTCATCGCCGAGATCGAGCAGACGTTCGCACAGATGAGAACCTAGAAATCCGGCGCCTCCTGTTACCAATACGCGCTTTCGGTCGGCTATTCTCTTCATGCTCATGGTTGTGACCTGATTCAGCTTTTAATCGCTTCGACATAAATCGAACACCAGCTTCGGTGTGTTCTATTTATGTTCATTTTGAAATTGTAGTGCGTGTCCCGAGGCCCACACTTGACAACGCCCGAGAACCCCGCCTCTGTGAGATAGTCTTCGAGTTTTTGGAAATTGAACCAGTTTCGATGCAAGTAAGAATCGCGCAAGTGCTCCGGTGTCAGCAAGGACACCGCCCAATCGCCAAACTCGGCATTGGGCAGCGTTGCAATCCTCTCGTTGAAATCCTCGGCAGAGCACAAAGGTGGAAGCGCCAAATTATATTTGCGATCGGAATAGCTGACTATACCGCCTAAAATTTTGATGTGTTCCTGAGCGTAGACATCCTTCACGTCACCATCGCTCACCTTGGGCATATTCCAGCGCCCAACGAAATCGAGCATCTGCTTCGTCACCTTGCGATCCTTATTGTAGACACACTTGTAGTCGTCCAGAAGCAAATCCAGGTCCGGGCATTCCAATCGTATGACACCGCCGGATCTCATCGATCGCGCGATGTTCCTGAATAACCTTCTCACCGCTTCGTTCGTCAGGTGCTCTATCGTATGTCCGCTGTACGCAAACTCGACATCTTTCAATCCGAATTCGTAGTCAGTCTCCAAGTCGATGATGATGTCGGAATTTTCGATGCATATACTGGTCCACTCGGGTGGAAATGCCGTGACGTAATTTTGTTCCGCGACAGCGATATATCGCGGACTTGGACGAAACAGAAGACGGTATAAGGAGAAATAGCGGCGCTGAGCCGCTACATACACCGCGATTGCAGCCGGTCGCAATTTTTTTGGAGTCATTTTTTTAACAACGCTTGTTAGGGACATATGACGCTCCAAGAACTGTAGTCACGTGAAAGCGCAATCGTCGGACCGGCTAACCTACGGCGCCATCAGGCGGCCGCATGCGGAGGTATCGGTTCTCAGCGATCGCCGTTCGAGCTGACCAATCGAACTGCGCGGCCACGTATCAGGCACTGACCAAGAGTCATCATCGCTATTGCGCGGACGCCGGCAGGCAGCCAACCGCGCACAGCGTAGCTCATGTGTCGCCTGGCCGCTGCGTAGTCTCGCAGATGATAGTGCGCTCTGCCCATTCCGTAGTGGTACCAACCGGGCAGCTCACTATCTGCGCCGCGGCCCGCGGCGCAGAGATACATATCCTTCATTCGCTGCAGATTCCGGATGGTGCGCAGTGGTGACGTGAGATTCCCGCCCCCCACCCAGTACCAGCCCAAGGGCTCGCGGAGGCGCCTGAATCTCTCGGTGACCTTGGCCAACCTCAACCAGCAATCGTAATCCTCCCACGCAATTAGTCCGGGGTCCTCCGATAGACCTCCGATATCCAGCAACAAGCTTCGGCGCACGACGACGCTCGAATTGGTCAACGCGTTGCCGCGCTCGACGAGACACTGAAAAGCCGGAGATGCCAGCGATCTCGTTCTCGAGCGGCGAGGACGCCAGCCATTGCGGGACGACCGCGCGATGTAAAGATCGTGATAAACGATGTCCGCGCCGGCGTCGAGCGCCAGCACCGACCGCTCCAGCTTACGAGCCGCCCACCAATCATCGACGTCGAGAAACGCAACGTACTCGCCGCGAGCAACGCGCAGCCCGGAATTCCGCGGGCGCGCCGGGCCGCCAAAATTCTCTCCCCAGTGATAGCTCAGATCGAGCGCACCTTTGTACCGTTCCACCGCCGCCGCCGTATCGTCGGTCGACCCATCGTCGCAAACCAGGACCTCGAAGTCTTTGAACGTCTGGGCCACCAGCGAGTCAAGACATCGGCCGATCAAGTCGGCCCGCATGTAGGTCGAGATGATTACGCTGACTCGCGGCGGCGGCGCCGAACGCTCGGAAGGTGGGTTCTCTTGCATCAGGTGGTCTTCACGACGTCGAGCGTTCGCCGGTCCGCTGCTGTCGCCCCGCCTCGAAATAACGGCGCCAGCTGGGAAGATCGGGGTCAATATTGAAGAATCCGTCGGTCTGCCGTTGATTTTCGCGGGCGTCGGGATCGAGAGCGTTGATCGCGCGACAAAGATCATCCGTATCGCAGACAAACGACACGCCCTGAACGCGCATCAGCGGACTGTAGTTGACACCGCTTCGATCATCGAGAACGAGCACTCGCCCGCCACACACATAGGCTTCGAGGGCAGCGGACGTCGTGTTGCTTGCCAGCACTAGATGTGCAGACGATACAAGCCCGGCCACAGGTTCGTTGACGATCCTGAAGACTAAGTCCGGATATCGCAGCGGATCCATCGGGCAACCGGGATGCGGCTTGACCCAGATCTCGAGCGGCGAGATGGTTCTGCCGCGGGCACCTTCCGCCACGCGCAGGAGCGCGTCCGTGCGGTCCTGCGTGTAGTCACCGAGGAGCAGAATTCTTACTGCTTCACCGCGACTCAGTTCGCTGAGATCCCTGGCTCTGCCGGGCGCGAGGTGCAGATAACGAAGCGCCTCACAATCGGCCACGGGCTCCCGCGCGGCGCAAGTCGCGAGATACTCTTCATGTGCCACGCGGCCGTTCAGCGCGACGCAGTCGGGCGCCGGAAGGCGGTCACGATACGCTCCGTCGTAGCGGCGAGGGTCGCAGTGATATCGCAAGTCCCAGAACCGGACGGTCGAATGCGCCACACCGGTCAGGCGGCCATGGTCATGCGTGTGCCAGGCTCGAGCAAGGGCTCGCTCCCAGCCCTGATTCTCCATTAGGTATATGCATTCATCGTACGGCCCTGAAGCCTTCAACGCTCGATCGAAGCACTCATCATAAAATAGATTCTGAACGCAGCCGAAGCCACGGAAGGTCTTCGCCCAATCATCTCGTATTAAAGGCCAATAGGTGCCGCACGAGTCTTTTTCGAATTTCCTGCGCAGACACAGGCCGACCACCAGCGACTCGGTCGCTATCCCCAGCCATCGGGCGAAGATCGTCGCGATGCCGCGAACTGGCAAATACGACTCGACGAAAGAGTGCGCCGCGACCCGCATTGAGCGTTCGTTGTTACGTTGTAAAATTCTGCGGGCCTCCCGAGCGGTCGGCACCGTGTTGTGCGCGTAGAAATAGTGCAACCAATGCACTTCATGACCATCCCGCACCAGCATCTGCGGCAGAGTACCCCAGTATCGCGACTTGAAGTCGCTGCCCCCATGCCGGGTGGCGTTGTGATTGGCGAAAGGTCCACAGATCAGGACGCGCCCTGCGGAGCAGGTCGGGACCGGCCGAGGCGGCCGCCGCAGAGCCAGCCTGATCGAGGCGAAATAAGCGAGCGCCATCAGTCCGTGCATCAGCCTCGGCAAGCCGCGCACCATGGCTCGAAAAGTAAAGACCCTTCTGCGAGAGTGCCTGGCCCAATGGTACCGGATGCCGCGACGCCGACACATGGCCCGAAGAACGAGGTTGACGTCGCGATCCGAACCCGCGAAGTCGAGTTCCGCGGGAGCCTCACGCTCCAGCAGGAGATCGAGCGCGAACAGCTTCAGCATCGGTTCGAGCGAGCGCTGCTTCCACGCGCTCTGCTCCACGAATACCGAGTGCCACCAGAAGCTCGAGCCGTCCGCAAGCTTGAAGCGCTCACGGAGCCTGCGCCCATAAATCTGAGTCTCTCCGAAATCGTAGGACCAAGCGAGATAACGCCGCCGGACCTCTTCCGCGTTCGCATCGATGTATTGGGTGATCGAACGGACGCCGGCCGCGCGCGCAGCACCCTCCCAAAGCACGACGTTGCCGTGCTCAGGCGCCAACTGCGCGTGCGCCGCCCACAGGAGCATGGATGCGCCGCACGCAGGCGCCGACCTACCGTGCGAAGCATCACGGGCTTGTTGTCCCGCCTTCAGCATGCATCCTGCTTTCTGCGACTCAGACGCCGCGAGTCGGATCGGACATCAGACGTGAAACCAACTCTAGATCACCCGGCGTGTCGACCGCGTGCGAGTCGTGCTTCGTAGGCACCATCCGAAGCCTCATTCCATGCTCCAGGATACGCATCATGTCTACGGACTCGATGATCTCCAATGGCGTCGGCTTAAGTTCGGTGTACTCGAGGAGAAAATCTCGCCGGAATGGAATGACGCATACCTGCTTGCTCATGGGGACCACGGCGATTTTTGACCGACTCGGAATGGGCTCGCGGGAAAAGTAGAGCGCATTGGCCTGCAAGTCGCACACGACCTTGATGCAATTGCGATCCTCGAACTCGGCGGCGGATTCGATCCTACCCATGAGATTCACGACTTGCAGCGAGGGATCCTGCAGCATGGGATCGATCGCCTCCGAGATCATATCCGGATGAATCATCGGTTCGTCGCCTTGTATCATCACGACGATGTCGTAACGCACCCCGTCCTCGGCCTCGAGGAGTTTCAAGGCCTCTGCACAGCGGTCCGATGCTCGTTCGTGGTGGCTGCCGGTCAACACGGCCCGCCCGCCGATGCTCCGCACGTAATCGAAGATTTCGCGATCGCAGGTCGCCACCGCCGTCAGAGTCAACCGAGGATTGCGCACTACCCGCTCGTAGACATGGCCGATCATCGGCTTCCCGAGCAGATGAGCGAGTGGTTTGCCTGGAAAACGACTACTGCCCATACGGGCTGGAATGAGAGCGACTATTTTCATGAGATGACCCCCGCGGCGGGATCGACCACAACCCCACGCGCCCACTGTGCGAACTTGAGCAATCCTTCGTCGAGCTGCGTAAATCCGCCGATATCGAGACATGCCTTCAGATTTGCGGTAGCGGCATATATGCCGCTCTGGTCACCCGGAGTCGCGCCGTGGACGAAGTAGCCGGCGCCCGGGACGAGCGCACATATGTGCTTCAACAGCGCCTCCACCGTCGTTCTTACACCCGTGCCGACATTCAAGATTCGACCCAACGGCGAGGGAGAGGCGGCGGCACGGCGCCATATCTCGACCACATCGTCGATGTAAATGAAGTCCCGGAAACGATCGAGACTTCCCTTGACCTCGATCGAGCCGTTCGCCAACGCCTGCGCAAGATAGATGCTGACCATGCCTTGCCGCAGGTTCTTCATATTCTGGCCGGGTCCGTACACGTTGAACATGCGCAGCGCGACGAACGGCAACTTGCTGCGGTAGATGCGCAGATAATTCTCCGCCGCAAGCTTTCCAACGCCATAGCACGATAGCGGTGAACAGCGGCGACCCTCATCGATTGGAGCGTCCTCCACTTCGCCGTATACCGACATCGAACTCGCGTAGACGATACGCTCGACGCGATTCTCGATGCCGTAGCGAATGAGGTTGAGCGTCGAGAGTGTGTTTTTCTCGATATCCGCAATCGGATCATCGAAACTGATCTCGCCGGAGGATTGCCCGGCGAGGTGCAAAATCTTGCGGCAACCGCTCGGAATGGATCGTGCAGCCGATCGCGCGGCGAGGTCAGCCTGAATGAACTCCACCTGCGGTGGCACGTTCGCGATGTCTCCGCCGGAGAGATCGTCGATACCGACGACCTCATGGCCGTCCCGCAGGAGCCCCCGGGCGACGTGCGAGCCGATGAAGCCGGCCACTCCGGTAACCAGTATTTTCCGAACAGTTGTCATATCTCAGACATTGCTGACGATACCGACCAATGTGTCGCACCTGCCCGAACGGATCAGGCCTTGTTTGTAGCTCTCTTCGAGCTCCCGGCCCAGGATCTCGGTGAAACGGCCCATCCCGCCCGGCCGACCGTCGCGCGCCCACACCATGTGATTCGAGAGGTCGTAGCGCTGATCGCGCTTGATTTCGTAAGGTCGCCCGACCTGGTCGAGCAGATAGCGCAGTGAAGCTTCGCTGAAGTACCACGGATGCGCGATCGACCAGTAGAAACGCTCGAAGGCCGGGACGTCATACACCGAATATAACGGGTCCGCAGCATTAGGGNNATCTTCCCGCCCGGCTTAAGCAGCGTGAGCTGCTGCTCCAGGAACGCTCGCGCTTTTGCAATGTGCTCGAGCACGAAAAAATGCATCACGATATCGAATCGATCCTGTGCACCGGAAGCCGGCACCTGATCGAGCGAAGTGTGCACCGATAGTCCACGGCTTCTCAAATGGTCTCTGAATACCCCAGAGGGCTCCACGCCGCTGCAGGCATGCCCCGCCTCGATCAATGGGAGGAGCATGAAACCCGACGAGCAGCCTATTTCCAGCACACTGGCCCGTCTTTCAAGGAACGGTTTCAGGTAGCCCATGCGGCGCAACCGATTAGGCTCATTGGCACGGATGTGGTCGTCAACCTCGGTCCATCCGCCGGCCGCTCCGGCACGGCTGGCCATGAAGCCCTCGAATTCGGCAGCGTAAAAGCGCGCTTCATCCTCGGGTGTGAGGCCCGGGTGCATGTATCGGACATCGCAGCCGAGGCAGTGATAAAAAGCACGCTCGGCGTCCTTCGCGCCGTAGACGCGCGAGGTCACCACGCGTTGATGCTCTGCTCCGGACCGGCATAACGGACAGTATTCAGGAAGCGCCATTACTCGGCTCCGAAATTCTTGTTTCTCACCGCGTCGCTCCGACTCTCAAGCCGTGGCGCTGCAAATGACGTTACTTGATGATGTAGCAAGAGCCGCCGAACGGTACCTTGTAGAAGATCCTTGGCGGTCTGCTTTCCAGGAACTCATCCACCGCTCTCGTCGCACCCTCGAAGACCGCGTGATTGTAGTCGTCCACAACGATGCACCCGCCGGAAACAAGATCGTCCCAAAAGAACTCCAAGGCGGCCTTGGTGGGGTCGTACATATCCACATCTATGTGCACGAACTTTACCGGACGCGCGGCGAACGACGCGAACGATTGAGGTATCCAACCACGGTGCAACTCCACGAAGCCGAATTTTGCCGTTACCGAACTTACAAACTCGAAGTTGGATGCGAACTGCTTGATCAGCGCGCGCTTTTCATGTTCGGACAGCTCAAAGTACGATTCGTCTTTCTCCTTAAAACCCGACAGGCCGCCTTCGAAAGAGTCGAAAACATGGAACCGACCGGAAAAGCGGTGATCAGTCAGTATGGTGGCAATCGCGATCGTCGAGTGGCCGTGCCAGCATCCGCACTCGATCACGTCGCCGACCGGAAGGGACGCTGCATAGTTTGCCATCTGCAACGTGGAATAGAATCTGCACTGCCGGAAAATATTGTCGGTTGAGGCGCCTTGCGCAACGGCTTGCGTCTCCTTGTAGAGGGTTCGCCACCGGTCATCGACCACGAACGGTTTCCAGATGGCCTTGTTGACGAGCTCGGGGCGATTCCTACGAGATATTCGAGATATGACTAGATAAATTCCAATTCGCTCGAATGCAGATTGCGTCAGCTTGTAGAGGCGTCTGAGCAGCGCCGTCATCGCGGAGACCGGCTTTCCGCGGCGCTTGGCGGTGAGTCTGTCATCGGTCTTTCAGCAGCCGCGATGAGAAACACCGCATCGATCGAATAAGCGATGAAGCGGTACCCTTCCTCCAGGCGCGTCTTCAGTGCCGCCGGGTCCGGGTGAACCACATGAATGCCACTGGGAACATGATGCTGCTGCGAAAGCGTTCTAATCCGCTGCAATGCCTCCCCGAATGCCCGCTCTCCGAATTGCGCCGCCATACCCATCGAGGCCGAAAGGTCGTACGGGCCGATCAGCACCGCATCAAGGCCCTCTACTTGCAGAATTGAATCGAGGTTTTCGACCGCGCGAATGTGCTCGATCATTGCCACCAGCAGCGGGGCCTGGGCTTCCTCGCGATACGCATCAAAATGCTTGCCGAACAAGTTTGCCCGGGAGAAGCCGACCCCGCGGCTGCCGNNCGGCGGGGGGCCAGCGACAGCTGTCGCGCACGGCCGTCAGTTGCCCGGCGCTCTCGACCATGGGTACGATCACCCCGCCGGCGCCCGCGTCCAGTGCTTGCTTGCAGTCCTTGGAGTGCCCGCGGGCCAAGCGGACCAACGGCAGGGTTCCGCCCAACTCCAGCGCCCGGCATAGATCGGGGAGCTGGTGCAAGGCGATCGCACCGTGCTCGAGGTCGAGCGCGACCCAATCGTAGCCCGCCTGGCCCATGATTTCTGCGACTGACGCGTGTGGAATCTGCATCCAACCGCCAACGGTCACGCCGCCACTGCGAAGTCTGGTACGCAAGCGCCGCACCGCCGCGGTCCTATCCATGTATGAAGTCCTCGCATTGTAGACCGTGGTGTTGCTGTTGAAGGTGTTGATTTAGAGCAGTTCTACGCAGAAGAAACTCCACGCCAGCTGTGTTCGCCGCTGCGTAATCAGAGTCCGAATCCCCGATCACGAGCGCATCGGCGCGCGCGCATTTCCAGCGCGCCAACACCGACTCGATCGCAGCCGTCTTGCCCATGGGCGCTCCGTGTACCTCGCGAAAATAACCCGCAAGATCGAGCACCATTAAAATACCCTCGATTTCGGCTTGAGGTGTTGCAGTGACGAGAACGAAGCATTGCCGTGCATGGTTCGTCTGAAGATACTCACGTGCGCCGGGCACCCACGGGCTGTCGATCACCGCGTGGCGCACGGCGGCGGAAAACATCTCGCAGTAGCGGGATACCTCGGCTTCCGACGCCTCCTGGTCGGCCCATCGCAGATAAAGGGGCAGCTTCTCGTACCGCGACATACCGCCGNNGCCGCCACTTGCGCGCCGAACGGCACGAACAGACGCTCGTAGGCATCCGATTTCACGGCAACGGAATCCTTGATGACACCGTCGAAGTCCCAGAACAACGTAGCGTAGCGCTCCAGCATGCGTCAGCGGACCCCGTGCATCGTCTAGCGCGCCCACGCTTGATTGAACGTCGCATCGAAAGCTGCATTTTTTTCGATAACGTCCGAGTGCGCCTTGGAAACCAATCGCAAACCGCTGGACTCGAGCAGCCGCCGGCACTCCGCAGCCTGGATCTCGAAACCGTCGTTGATCTCCACCGACACTCCGAGGACACCCGCCAGCACTTCCCTACCGCCGCGGAGGATCATGTGCTCGATGCCGTCCACGTCCAATTTGATGTAGTCGGGCCGAGGCAGACCGAGCTTGTTTACGGCGTCATCCATCGACAGTCCCAGGGCGCGAAACTCGAACACCTTGTCGATCTCGCGGCCGTCGAACCCGTGCGTCACACCGAACGCCGATAGCGCGCCGCCCCAAGACGTGGTCGTCAAGTTCAAGGTGTTCTCCGCGAGTACCTCGGACAAGGGCAGCGACATGATCGTGATCTTGTCCGTCAGTCGATTCAGCAAGATGTTTCTGGCGAGCAGCTCCAGATTGAACACCGACGGCTCGAAGGCAATCACACGGCATCGGCGCGCTTTTGCCGCGTAGCATGAGTACAGTCCAATATTCGCTCCGACGTCCCAAAGCACCGAACCCTCGGGAATCGACTCGATCCACTCCAACGTCTCCGGCTCCTTGGACGAGAATGTCTGAACTCTGAAATGATTCAAACCGTTGGGGACGCAAAAGGTCAATTCGGTGCCGCGGTGGGTGACGTTTCGGGTCCTTCTCATCGACGCCTCGACGACCTGCTCCGAGACGACTCGCCCCACCCTCGTCTTTCCGAAAGCCGCCGCACATGACATGAGCGAGGACTTCGTCAGGCGTTTGAGTCGCGCCAGAGTCAATTTTGCGCGCCCTGCTCTACCGCGATCTTGGATCTGACATCGTCGATCAGCTGCAGTAGTCCCTGGCCGAGGTCCACATGAAGCGTGGGCGCATATTTCCGCCCGAGCTTGGGTTGATACGCGTACGGAGTGCGCACGTAGTGCCCCGCATATCGTTGATCGCGGAAGTCGACGTTATCCGGATATCCCAGGATCTCCGCCAGCATCTTCAGCAGGTCCACGACCCGCGTCGGCTGGTGACCCGTCAGCACGACGCTCTCGTTGCGAAATTCCTCTCCGGTCGCAGCCACGCTGGCGCGCGCCGCATCCTCTACGTGGATATACTCGCGGATCGACTCCGGATTCCCCTCGTAACTGATCGAGCCGCGCGTAAGCGCATCGCGCACGATTCGATACAAACCGTTGGTCGCGTCCGCCCGCGGCCCATAGAGGGATCCATAGCGCAGAATCGTGAAGTCGAGATCGAATGCGCGTTGATATTCCTCCACGTAGTGCTCCGCGGCCTGCTTACTGCACCGGTAGAACCCGCCCTCCCGGCTGTAGACGTATACGGTGCTGGCGCATACGAAACGGCGCACCGAGTGTGATCGACATGCTTCGAGGATATTGACCGTTCCGAGCACATTCACCTGCACCGTCTCGACCGGCTTGGTGAGCGCATCGTTCAAATCCGCGATCGCCGCAAAGTTGTACACGATGTGCGAGCCGGCGATCGCCCGCGTCAGCTTTTCTACGTCGAGAATATCACCGACGACCATCTCCTGATCCGGCCTCAACCACCGAGACGGGGCGCGATCGTAGATACGAACGGCATTCCCCGCGTCGCTCAGCTTGTCGGCCACGTGCGATCCGAGAAATCCCGCGCCGCCCACCACGCACACTCTTTGCACGGCCGGAGGCTCAGAGACCATGCCGCTGGATGTCATACTCGTCCGACGGCACGGGAGATAGCAGAGCGCGCCCCGACAGGTATCGCACCGCCTCCTCCGTGGCCTCGATCTCCATTCGCGTTCGGCAGTCGATCGACATCGAACCCATGTGAGCCGTTAGCAGGCAGCGCTCGATGCCCGAAAGCTCGCCCGTGTAAGGCTCGTGATCGAAGACGTCGATGGCGGCACCGCCCAGGTGGCCGGATCGCATCACTTCCGCCAGATCGTGCTCGTTGATGATCCCTCCGCGCGATGCATTGATGAGAAGAGCATCGGGCTTCATCTTCAATAGATGCTCGCGGCGAATCATGTTCTTTGTCTGCGCGGTCAGGGGCAAGTGCAGGCTGATCACGTCGGCCTGGGCGTAGATCTCCTCCTTCCCGACCCACTCGAGCTTGAGCTCCGGCACCAGCTTCAGATCCGGCCTGATGTCGTTGACGAGCACCCTGGGCGTACCGAAGGCGGGGATCCGGCGCAGGACCCGTGCGCCGATGCGGCCGGTCCCGATGATGCCTACGGTCACCTCCGCGAGGCGCCGGCCCATGTGGCGCTGCCACTTGCCATGATGCAGCTGCAAATTGGCGACGTGTACCGATCGCAGCAGGCACAGCATCAGCCCGAACGTCAGCTCGGCGACCGCCGGGGCAGGCGCATCGGGCGTGTATGCGACCTTGATGCCGCGCCGCTCGGCAGCCAGCAGATCGACGCTGTCGAGACCGATTCCGACGCGCGAGATGAGCTTCAACCGGTTCGCACGGCCCATCACAAGATCGGTGACCGGCTCGGTGCCGGCGATCAGCACGTCCACATCCGCCACCATATCGGCCAATTCCAGCTCCTTGAGCCGACGCCCGAGCGGATTGATCAGGTAGTCGATGCCGGCCGCCTGGAGCAACTCGAGCGGCAGACGGTTATTGTCGGCGAAGGGGACGGTGGTGATGAGTGCCTTGGGCATGGTAGTGAGTCCTCGTCTCTATGCTTGCGCCAGCTCGGTGAAGCTGAGCGGTTGCGTCCCGACGATGCGTTCGATGTTGATTTTCGCCCAGATCACGAAGCCGAGCAGCGCAAACGTGCGCAAGGCTCCGGTGCGTCCGCTGTAAAGCGTCTCGTCCCGAAGGCGGGTTGCGAGATCCTCCGAAAGGTGCTCCCCGATCAGCTCGCGATTGGCGACCAGGAAACGCCGCACGCTCTTCGCGACCTGCGCATCCCGGAACCACTGATCGAGGGGCATCGTCGGTCCGCTCTTCTTCGACGTGGTAATATACTTCGGCAAGAATTCCGCGAGCATATTGCGCATCAAGGATTTCGGGCCGTGCTCATTCTTCAGGTGGTCGGGGACCGACATCAGGTACTCGACCAGATTGACGTCCAGTAGAGGACTGCGGTTTTCGACCGAATGACGCATGCTCGCCATATCGAGCTGATAGTTCTGATTGCCGATGACCGTGAAGATGTTCGCGTATTGCACCTGGTTGTACGCGTCGCCGTCGACAGCCGCGACGGACCTGCGGAAATAATCTTCACTCAACGATTCTATTCGATCGGCTACGCGCCGATTCATGTCGCTCATGAAGGGCACGAACTCGCCCGACAGCGATTGCGCGTGCCAAACCTGGAACTGCAAATACAGTTTGTATATTCGGGCGATGCGGCTGCGCACGGCTCCGGGGCCAAGTTTCGACCACAACTCTGGCAAAACTCTCGCGCCGCGCGAGGACGCCCGGCGCAGCGCGGACCTCAAGCGGGAGACGGGGAGCGAGCGCATCCGAGCCTGCCATGGGTAGCCTCCGAACAGCTCGTCTCCGCCCACTCCGCTCAGCAGCACCTTGACGCCGTTCGCCTGCGCGGCTGCAGAAATCGCGTAAAAAATGAGCGTTCCCGAGTTCAGAAGGACCTCGTCGTAATTGCGCGCGATATCGACGATGTTCCGATTCCAGAAGTCGAAATCAACGGTCGTGGATATCTGCCGGATACTGAGATCATTGCACAGCTGCCGCGGATTCTCGGTGTCCGTGGATCCCTCCCAGCTCTGCTTTCCTACGATATTGGCCGTGAAGGCTACGAAATTGCTCGGTGATATATCGCGCGCCAGGTACGCCATCGAAGACGAGTCGAGGCCTCCGCTCAGCGATATGCCGACAGGCACATCGCTTCTCAATCTCAGGTCGATGGAGCGCCGATACAGCGACATGAATTTTTCCCTGATTTCCTCGTAGGGCTGCTCCATACCCTCGATTTTCGGCTCATACCATTGGCGCTCCACGACCGTCTTGCCGTTGAGCTCGAGGTAGTTGCCCGGATTCACGGCGAATACGTGCTCGTAGGCCGTGAGGGGCTGTATCAGAAGCCAGCAGCTCATGTTCAGGGCGATATTGGTCTTGTCCGGGCGCAACTCCAAGAGTTGTTTGAGCGCTTTCAACTCCGAGGCAAAATAGATTCCGCCATCGATCTGCCGGTAAAATAATGGTTTTTTGCCATATCGGTCGCGGATCAGGAAATATTTACCTGCCGCCGGGTCCATGATTGCCATGGCAAACATGCCATTCAGCTTGTGTAGAAACCGTATGCCGTATTTCTTGTAGAGATACGGCACGATCTCGACGTCGCTCCCCGAATGACAGTTGAATTCGGATTTGTGCTCCTCCCTTAGCTCCCGGTAGTTGTATATCTCTCCGTTCATCACGACCGTCACGCCGTCGAAAGAGAACGGCTGCATGCCTCTTTCGCTGATATCGATGATCGCGAGCCGGTTGAATGCGATCTTCCAGCCCTTGCCGGAACTGATGCACTGCATGTCGGGACCACGGTGCAGTATCGCGTCGGCTGCGGGTGCTAGATCGACGTCTTTGGATCCAAAATATCCGACAATTCCGCACATCAAGAATTCGCCTTCGTGAATGAGAGCCACATGGCTGAAAATGCCATCCAGGACTTAGGTGGCCGCAAGCTCCCGAAAGACGATTTCCTCGGTCGGCATGCCTTCCGATTGACGTGATGTCAGGAAATTGTACTTGTACCGCTCATAGCACTTCGGATTGACTTGCCTTAACTCAACTTCGTTCGGGCCGCTTATCGCATCGATATTGTAGACCGGGACATCGAGGCAGTCCGCATAGATACGCATCTCTCGGATGAACTTCTGTTTGTATGCGGACGCCATCTCGGCGGTGTAGATGAAAATGAGAGGCTTGGCATTGAGAACCGCGTAACTCATCGCGGTACTCGTGTGCGAAAGAACGAATTCCGCATCTCTCACCAGCTCGGCGGTGACCAGACGGATGGTTTGCCGCCCTTCAAAGGTCGTGCTGTCGTACTCGGCTCTCGGATGCGCGGCAATGACGACTTTGATGCCGTGTTCCTGCTCCAGCAAGCCAAAGAACCAGTTGAGCGATCGATAATAGCCGACGGGATCGATGGGTGAATATCCGAGCAATGCGAGATCTGAATGATATGGGAGATTGATATCCAGAAACACGGCATACCGGCCGGATACGAGCCGTTGCCCGCCATCGGCCTTCGCCTTCACATAATGGTCGTAATCGAAATAGTTTATGGGGACCACCTTGGTTGCGTAGTTATTGCCGGACATCAACGCTTCCCCGGCGACGAAGGCGATTTCGAATGGCTTGACGAGCTTGAGTCTTCTCAGGGCGACCGCCCTCGATCTATTGAAAATCTCCTTCGCACACAAATAGGGCTTGGGAAGCCATGCGGCAATCTTGCGCCATTTATAAGCGGGATCACGCGGCAACGCTCCCCAGGCGAAATTCAGCATGCGGCACTCGTGTTTCGAAAACAGACGAAATATTCGCGTGAAGCGACCGACATAGGTGATCAACATCACATAGAACGCGTCGCGATTCTCCGGTCGGCGCAGCATAACTTCGAGTTCCTCAAAGCTGCGCAAAACACGCAAGTAATCGGGATTCAGTTCGCCCCGTTCGGAATGCTCCTCCCGCAGCAGCGAGACGACATCCCAATATTCGACGGTCAACCCTTTCTCGATCAGGTAGTCGATATACCAGTCGCGCGCCATCTTGTCGGTCACACGGCCGAAACAGACGTAGATGATTTTCCTACTCATAGAACCCGGCCGTCGAGGAAACTGCGCGGACGGGCATTCCCTTGCGACGGCAGCGAGCATTAGAGCCATCAGGCCCGCTCGTCGGACAGAAGATATTCTGCAATTTTGAAGTCCAGCAGGGTGTCAATGTCCACTGCCCGTTCCGGCGGGATTTGAACTATGCGCGCGCGGCCCTGGAAGAGTCCGGTCCAGCTCATCACGTATTCCGGCCGGGCCACATACGCCACCGGCGTGATGTCATAAACCACGGGTGCATCCTGGCGACGAAATACCGAGCCCACAGGCGGTATGACCAGACTGACCGTTCCATCGGAGTCGCGTTTGACCATGCTGAAATATGGGTTTCGATGCGCCTCGGTGACGGTGAAGACGACGTCCGCTCCACCCTTTCCGAATTCGTCCAGGCAGTTTTCCAAATCCGCAGGAGTGCGCAGCGGCGCCGTTGCGGGCGCCACGATCAAAGCATCGGGATAAGCGCCGGAGGACGCCTTCAGGTACTTCAGTGCGTGACGCCAGGAGAGCCACTCGGCACTGTCATCCCGAGCCAACTCCGCGGGGCGCAGAAAGGGCACTTCCGCTCCGGCCTCACGGGCCACCGCTGCAATTTGCTCGGAATCGGTGGATACGATGACTCGCCCGATGCGCGGCACGGCTCTGGCCTGTGAAATTGCCCAGGCGATCAGAGGTCGGCCCGCCAGCGGTCGGATGTTCTTGCCCGGCAAGCCCTTGGAGCCACCGCGGGCGCAAATCAATGCTACGACTTCCATGCTGATTCCCTAGTCTTGCAGGCGGCCATTTTCACGGATATAGCAACTGCATCGTCTTCAGTTTTCGTTTGTAAAATGCCGCCTCTTGCGTCTGCAGAGTCGCCACGCCCACGTTGCACCTGCTTGCCTCCGCGACGAAGGCCGCCGGGAAGTCGTCAGGGTATCTCAAGGATAGAATGCGAGAGTAAACGACCGGTTGATACCGATGCTCGGTCATTCCGTCCGGCTCGCCCTGTGCGCGCTTGACGCTATTACGAAGGAAATCATCGACCATGGCGGCATTGCAGGCGTCCCAGTAAATGACGTACTTCGTATATTCCTGTGGGACGTCCGGCCAAAAAACGCGAACCTCCGGCTTCTGATCGTAGCCGATTCTCTTGATGTTCTCCCAACTCGGGGGGACCGAGGCATGCAACAGCCGCGAGTCGAAGAAGCAAAAATCACCAACTCTGGTGGGCACCTCGAGGCTATCCGCATCCATACGCAGCATCAATGCGATGCGATTGAGCGCTCTTCTGCAAAAGAACAGACGGCGTTTGAGTCGGTTGGGCTCGAACAGCCCGCGGTGGCTCTTCGGCTTGATGCGTATTCCCCCGCCCCAGCCGTTGTCGGAATCCTGCAGATATATTCCGCACTTGACGAACCGATAGTCTGCCGATCGAAGATATTCGTTGCCGGTTTCGCTGCCGGCATCCATGTGCCAGCCGGTGTGGCGCTTCCAACCGATCTGTCCATACGAGTTTCGCTGCACGTCCAGATCATGCTGGTAGCACAACTCCGGTCCCAGGGCCGCTCGGAGCGAGCTCACGATGCGCTCCTTGAAGAGCGTTCTCCAGATCGGCTCGTACTTGAGCATTTCGGTCGAATACAGAGTCGGCAAATCCTGCAGATGCGCGCTGCGGAAAACCTGGTCCAGTTCCGAACGCACGAGAGCTACCTCGTCTCGATCGAGAACGCTACGTATCAACGCAAACCCAAAAACACGCAATGACTCGCGGACCCCTGAGAAGTCGTTAGCGCCGAATTCCCAGATCATGGCAACGGGCTATTTTCCATCTTTTTCTTGAGCTCGCAACCGCACCGCATCCGCCCGCTTCAAATCGGCCTCTCGACCCACGTCCAGCCATGGCTCGTGCATGGGGTAAACGATCGTGCGGGCATTATGCTCCTGCAGTCGGCCGAATAAGGTGGGCATGTCGCAGGGCTCGCCGACATTGAGAGCATCGATGGAGGCGGGTTCCAGTACATAAATGCGGGCGTTGATATGAGTTCGAGCCACGGGCTTTTCGTCGAATCCGACGATATCGACGCCGTTCGTGCGAACGACGCCAAACGGATGCTGCCACTCGTGCAGACGAACCGCCATCGTTGCTGCCGCACCATGACGACAATGGAAGTCGAGCAGCTCGCCGTAGCGAATGTCGGTCAACACATCTCCGTTGGAGACCACCAGCGGCAGCGTTGGACGAGGGTCGAGCAGCGAGATCGCCCCCGCCGTACCCAGCGGAGACTTTTCCCGCAAATACTCGATCTGCAC
Organism: Gammaproteobacteria bacterium; assembly: GCA_003132425.1. Lineage (GTDB taxonomy): Bacteria > Pseudomonadota > Gammaproteobacteria > Steroidobacterales > Steroidobacteraceae > Bog-1198. Next base: position 40,923 of record PKXS01000080.1, read on the forward strand.
CTGCCAGCGGCCGCCGTCGCCAAAGTACTCTTCGATCATGTGACTGAGATAATTGACGGCCAGCACGACGTGATAAAAGCCTTCCGCCTTGGCCCGTTCGATGATGTGCTCCAGCATCGGCTTGCCGCCCACCGGCAGCAACGGCTTCGGGCAATCCTCGGTGTGGGGCCGCAATCGAGTGCCGAGACCGCCGGCCATGATCACCATCAGATTGGAACGCCGGCCCGGGGAATGCAGCTCGTCCCACACACGCAGTCCCACGACGCGATGCCGGTGATCGACCACTGGCAGCTGGTGAATCCTATTCGTTTGCATGAGCTGAATCACCGTGGTGCGTGGTATCCCTTCAGGAACCACCAACGGCTCGCGCGTCATGAGCGAAGCTATCGCACAGTCGAGGTCAAGCCCCCGCAACAAGCCGCGGCGAATGTCCCCGTCCGTCAAGGTGCCAAGCAGCGTATCGTTCTCCGATACGACCAGGATGATTTGCAGCGCCGAATCGTTCAGATTGCGGATGGCCTGCTGCAAAGTCGCGGTGGAAGGCAATAGAGCCTTTCGCCAGCTTAGCTCCGATTGATCGGAAGGCGTGGGGGCCTGGTACACTGCGACTCGTCTTGCCTATTGCCGCTCGCGCAGCAGCTGAAAGGCTTCGGCTGCTGCAAATCCCGATGCGGCGCCGCGAACGGCGGCCAGTGCCCGAATGGCCTCGACGCTGCGTGGGAAGGGGAAATCACCGACCTCGGACTTGTAGATGCTCACCGCTTCTACCTTGCGATCCAGAAAATCGCTGATATCGACAAAGTAGTTGGGATGAAAAATCAGCTCGGTATTCAAGCCGAATCCGGTTTCCGAGATCGTCTCATACGCCAGTACCCNNCCCGCCGTACTGACGGATTGCGAAACCACTTGGTACAAGCCGCTGCCGCGTCAAACACCATCCGGTGATCGGTGTGCACGTCCAAACGGGACGGCAAGAATACTTGTTCCGGTTGGGTCGAATCGAACACTTTGGAGAATGCGTCGATCAATTCGCTCATCGGAATCGTGTCCAACCGCGCAGTGGGCAGGCGCAGATTGACCACGCTGGAGAANNATGCCAGTAACGATCATCCAGGTCAGCTCCGCGCCCTGCTTATGCAGTCGCATCAGCGTACCGCCGCAACCCAATGTCTCATCATCGGGATGGGGAGCAACGACGAGCACACGATCCTTCATATGGTTGACATCCTGTACGTAATAATCCAGTAACGTGAGGTCGTGACTCCGATCCTGAAGCCAAATTCGCCAATTTCGATCGATCGGCCGGGAAAAAGTCCAGTGAGAGCCTCCCGATCCGGGATCGTGAGAATGCACCCCTCTTGGTCCGGAACTCTGGAGCGATACACGTCATTGCCGAGCGCTTCGGCCTCTACCTGCGATATGTCTCCCGGCGCCGCCGTCGCCAACACGACCAGTCCCCCTCTCCTGGCGACACGTTCCAGCTCACCAACCGTCGACTTCCACCCGTCCCGACTGTTGTAGTACAGAACCTGCCACGAATACACCACGTCAAAAAAGCCGTCAGCGTACGGCAGCCGCTGACCGACTCCGATCAGGCGCAGATCGCCTGATAGTCCGGCAGCGTGAAATCGCTCCTGGGTACGCGCGAGAGCATGTTCGGAAATCTCGACGCCGTGCATTTCAAATCCCTGGGACGCAAAATGCACCAAGTTCGCACCGGTGCCAAATCCAAAATCGAGGATTCTCCGATCCTGTCTTTTGTCGAATAGTCGGGCTCCGAGGCGAACCAAAGCATCGTTTGGATAGCGCAGATCATTCTTGCCTTGCGCATACAGCCTCAGCCAGACGCCGGAATTCGCTTGGTCAGCCGTATCCGTCATGATTGGGCCGCCTTCCCTACCTCGGCATTCCGCAACCACAACGGATCTTCGGTCTTGAAACGCATTGCGAAGAAATCCGTGGATTTGATGTATTGGTAGGCTTTTGGGGTGCTGTTCCCGTCGCCATATAGGTTCGTCATCCTTGAGACCACGTCCCTGAATGAAGGCTGCAACGCACGCGAAATCGATTCACGAATCGCGCCGCGGTCAGCGCCGGAGAATATGACATTCGCTCCTGCGAGACGGCCTTTTTGCCGCAATCCGACATTGATGGCAGGCAGAGGCACGGATGCTGCCTCGAGAATACCCGATGAGGAGTTACCGATGATGAAGCGAGCGTTCTTGTAGAGCGACAGAAACCAATCACGCTCGAGGTTCTTGAAAAACCAGCAGTCCGTTTCCGTTTCATATCGTTGGGTAACTTCAACGATGCTGCTATGCCCAGGATCGGTGTTAGGGTAACTGCCGGCCACGGGGATTCCATGATCTCTGAGCGCCAGCAGTATGTTCTCATATTGTTGACCGGCTAACTGCTCCTCGGCATCCACGGGATGGAAGATTAGCAGCGCATAGCCCTCAAGCTGCTTCCCCTCCGGAAGCCTCGCCAACAGTTCACTGTTGCTCAGGGGCTTGAACTGCTTGAACTTGTCAAGCGCAATACTGCCGCAGACAAATACGCGAGCCGGAGCCTCGCCAATGCTGATGAGTCGCTGCCTGTGTTCTTCAATGGCCACAACATGTGCCGTCGCAAGCTTTGATGTGGCGTGGCGCACGACGGAATCCACATGCCCGTCGCGCTCATGGTCTCCGCCAAAGAAATGCACCGAGGGAATGCGAAGATAGGCTCCCACCATTCCGCCGATCAGCACGTCCTCTCGATCGCCGGCGAAGATCAGCAGATCAGGATTCCAATTTGACACTAAGTCGACGGCCGATTGCAGAAAAATGCTCGCCGATTTGAGCCTCGCACGAGGCGAATCTCCGTCGATCAGGCTTTCGATTTCCCCAAGGATCTTGAACCCATCGCGATGAATGAGATCTACGCTCCGTCCGAAGCTCGAAGAGAGGTGTGCTCCTGCAACCATGAGCCGTAGATCAATGTCGGGGTCCGCGTGCAGGAGGCTATAGAGCCCGCTCATCAGGTCGTAATCGGATCTTATGGCGGTAATTCCAAGGATTTTTTTCATAGTGTGGCGCCCCTAATCAGGTTCCTGGCGCCGTCGATACCCAAATTGAATAGCGCGTCCAGACAAGCCAGACCCTCCTGAAAAGACGACACACCTTTCTGTGAATAGATCGGGTGCCGGAATACGTTGACGCGCAGGCTCAGGTCCCCGGAAAAGGACTCTTCATCCAGATAAGCCTGGGCTCCGGTTCCCGACAGATAGCACGTCGCTCCGGCCGCGCGCACCAATGCCAGAATGAGCCCCCCCCGCCGCATGGATCGATCATAAACCATACCGCTCTGATAGATCACCTTGGTGTTGATTCCGAACAATTCGAACGACAAGCGCATCGAGGCGACCACGGCATCACAGAGTCGAGAATAATCGGCAGCATAGAAGCCCTCCACCCGCGGCATGATCTCGTTCGCAAACGGATGCTTTCGGTAGTTATCCCAGATGAAGTTCAGGTGCCGCTCGCGCCAGTCCGAGGGAGCGATCTCAATGTCCCGAAATGGCTTCTCGCGATATCCCTTCTTGACCAATGGAATCGTCAAGAACTTCGGTACTCCGTTGGCCGTCGAAAATAAGTTGCGATGCTGATACAGGCTGTCGGACAGCTGGACTTCGTCCATCACCATGTAGACATCGCTCTTGCAAATCTTGTCCAGCAGCCCCAACCATGGGAAATAGCTCGGTTGATGTATCGACAGAATCATCGCCTACGGTTCGATCGGCTCGTCCCGTGCGTAGCGACGCGCGGACTTCCTGCCGACCAGTTCGTCCCAGCGCATCGGTGAAATGCCAGTGCCCGGGCGTTTAACAGTGAGGTTATCGATGCTGAATATCTCTCCCTGTTCGATGGCTCGCGCGGCAACGATTGACTTGCGACTGATAGGCCTATTCTTCAGTTCGCTTGGACTCGCGAACTTGGTCCCGACACCCAGCGCTTGCTCCACGTTGCGAATGGCAGTGACCATTGCCCGCAGCTCATCGGGCTCAAGGCTCGCCTTGTGGTCCGGCCCCGGGAGATTCCGATCCAAGGTGAAGTGTTTTTCGATCACTGAGGCGCCAAGGGCTACCGCGGCTATTGCAACCTCGATGCCCCGCGTATGGTCGGAATAACCCACCGCAACGCCGAAAGCATCCCGGATCGTCAGCATTGCGCGCAAATTCACCTCGGCCATCGGTGCCGGGTATTCGGTCGTGCAGTGAAGGACAGTTATCTGAGTGCGCCGCGTACCGGCCTGCTCCAGTGCTAACAGCGCCGCTTCGATCTCCCCCAAGCTGGCCATGCCGGTGGACAGAATAACCGGTTTTCCGTAACCGCCGACGTGGCGCAGATGCGGCAGATTGGTGATCTCGCCGGATGGGATTTTGAAGCTGTCAAGCCCGAGTCGCACCAGCAGATCGATGCTGTCCACGTCAAATCCGGTTGAGAAAAACTGAATGCCCTGCAATCTGCAATGAGCTATCAGCTCATCATGCATATCGCGAGTCAGCTCGAGCCGCCGTAGCATCGCGTGCTGGGATTCACCGGCATCCGTGGATTGGATCTGGTAGTCGGCCTTCCTCCCTTGGGTAGTGACCAGACGATCAGCGCTGAAGGTCTGAAACTTGACGCGGTCAGCGCCGGCGGCAGCGGCAACTTCGATCAACTTGCGCGCCAGAGCAAGATCGCCATTATGGTTCACGCCCGCTTCGGCGATGATCAGGGTTTTCAAGTTGGCCTCTTTAGGGGCGGAGTAGAAGTGCCCGCTTCGCAATCGGCAAGTAGCCCCTGCGCCATGCCGATCAAGCAGTGCTCGCCGATCTTGACGCACTGTCGCACGGTGGAGTTGCTGCCGACAAAGGTGCCCGCCCCAATGTGTACGCCACCGTTGATCACGGCGGCCGTGGCGATATGACAGTGGTCTGCGATTGCTGCGTCATGCTCCACTAGTGCCTGGCTATTGATGATGCAATTGCGACCCACGACCGCGCCGGCGTTGACAACCGCGCCATGCATGACAATTGTGCCTGCGCCAAGCCTTGCGTGCTTTGACACATATGCCAGCGGCGACACGATGACGGGCAATTCACAGCCGCGCTGCTGAAGAAGGCTGAAAATGCGCAAGCGGGGCTCGGGAGTCTCGATCTGCCCTATCGATATGAAGGCCATGGGGAATTCGCTGAGCATGACGGGCAGCGTTGCATCGGTGCCCAATACCGGATAACCCAGCACCCGGCATCCCACCTCTTGTGGCAATCCGATGAGGCCAGCTATCGCAAAACGACCCTCTCGCTCGATGACGTCTATGCAGGACCTTGCATGACCACCAGCGCCAATCAGCAAGATCGGCGCCTTGGTCAACCGGCTTTCTCCATGGCCAACTGGGCGCTGCTTGGCAGATTGATCAGCCGCCGTTCCAGCGATTCAACACAGGGCAATTCCATCCTAGGAGACGTTCGATACGGCGCGAGCCGATGCATAAGCGTCCAAGCGGGCCGAGTCATGAGACCCGCCTCATTGGTCGCCGCAAGAATCAAGTCGCGTTGCTCCGCGACGGAGTCGTCCAGCAGCAAAGTCTGCAACCAGTAGTTGCTGCGCGATTCCTTCGGCTCCGCCATGAGGTGCACTTTGGATATTCGCGCAAATTCGGCCGCATAACGCTCGAACAAACGGCGCTTGGCTCGCAATAAATCGGGAAGCTGCTCGAGCTGCGCGCAGCCAAGTGCGGCGTTGATATTCGGCATCCGATAGTTGTAGCCGATTTCGTCATGCCAGAACTCCCAGCGATGATTTACTTTGGCGGTCGTAGTCAGATGCTTGGCACGTCTTGCCAGCTCAAAATCGTTGCTGATGATCGCCCCGCCGCCGCCGGTGGTGATGGTCTTGTTGCCATTGAAGCTAAGCGTACCCATCAGCCCGAAGGTGCCGGTGTGGCGTCCGCGCACCGTGCTACCGAGGGACTCGGCCGCGTCCTCCACCAGGGCGAGGCGAAAATCCGCGGCCACGGCCAGCACACCCTCAATATCGACCGGGTGGCCGAAAGCGTGCATGGGGACCAGCGCCCGGATCACACGGCCGGTGGCGCGGTTCACGCATTGCTGATCGCGGACTTCGGTGATGATCCGCAAATATTCGCGCAACGCGCGAGGATTCACTCCGAGAGTGCTCTGCTCACTGTCCACGAAGTGCGGCACCGCCCCGCAGTAGCTGACGGCGTTGGCCGTGGCGACGAACGTCAGCGCAGGAATCAACACTTCATCACCGGGTTGCACGCCCGCGAGGCGCAAGGCGACATGCAAAGCAGCGGTGCCGTTCACCACCGCCACGGCGTACTTGGCGCCCATGTAAGCGGCAAGCTCCGCCTCGAAGCGGTTGACGAACTTCCCCACGGATGAGACGTAGGTTGAATCGAGGCATTCCTTGAGATACATCCACTCGTTGCCGGCAAATCGCGGTTCGTGCAGGGCAACCGGACCGGGGCCGACGACCGTCTGGATCGCTTCGACGATTCGATCAGCAAGAGCGGACTGTACGGTCGCGCCGATCACAGATTGTAGGCATCCGAGCGGTAACGGCCAAGGTGCGCTGGCGTGGTGAGCCAACCGACTGTTTCCGCGAGGCCGCGGCGAAATCCATCCAAGCCTCCATATCGGGGCCGCCAGTCCAGCAATTCGCGGGCTTTTTCATTGGCGGCCCAGAGCCGCGTCACTTCGCTCTTGTCCGGACGCAAGCGCTGCTCGTCGGTGAGGATCTCAATCTCCGCCTGCATCAACTCCGCAATGGTGCGGGCGGCGTCGCCAATCGAGATCTCGAAGTTGCTGCCGATGTTGATGACCTCGCCGACACCGCGTTGCGTCCTCAGCGCGGCCATGAGGCCGGCCACGGTGTCGCTCACAAAATTGAAGTCACGCGTGGGATGCAACGCGCCTAGCTTGATCTGTCGTTTGCCGTTGGCGATCTGTGTGATGATGGTTGGGATTACCGCCCGCGCCGACTGACGCGGACCGTAGGTATTGAAGGGCCGCACGATCGTCACCGGCGTGCCGAAGGAACTGTAGAACGACATTGCAATCTGATCAGCGCCAATCTTGCTGGCCGAATAAGGCGACTGACCCTGCAGCGGATGCTCCTCCGTGATCGGCACGAATCGCGCCGTGCCGTAGACCTCGCTGGTGGACGTGTGTATTACGCGGCTCACACCGAGGTCGCGCGCCGCCTGCACGATGTTCAGAGTGCCCTTGATATTCGTGTCGACGTAAGTGTCGGGCGAGTGATAGGAGTAGGGAATCGCGATCAACGCCGCCAGATGCAGCACCGAATCACAACCCTTCATGGCAGTACGCACGCCGTTGGGGTCGCGGACATCGCCGGCGAATACTTCGAACTTGCCCGCCACATCCTCGCCGCAATGATCGAGCCATCCCCACGAATTGAATGAATTGTAAAGCACGAAGGCGCGCACGTCGTAACCGGCCCGCACCAATGCCTCGGCGAGGTGTGAACCGATGAAACCGTCGGCACCAGTGACCAAGACCTTATTCATTGCATCCTGCCCGAGTCAGGCAACCACCCGGACCATGCTGCGAAAACTCGGGCTGCATTCGAGGAGCTGTTCATATGTCCCTTGCGCCACCAGTCGGCCATTCTGCAATTCGATGATCGTATCGCAGCGCCGGACGGTCGTGAGTCGGTGGGCGATCAGTACAATTGTGAGGTCGCGATCGAGCCCGTCGATGNNGAGCGCACGGGCCAGGGCAACACGCTGGCGCTGGCCGCCGGAGAGTCGGATACCGCGTTCACCCACCGAGACATCGTAGCCCTCAAGCCGGCTTTCGATGAACTCGGCGATCTGCGCTTGACGTGCGGCCCGTCTTACCCGCTCGAGGTCGATTGCCTCGCGCGGCACGCCGAAAGCGATGTTCTCGGCGAGGGTGGTATCGGCCAGATAAATGCTTTGCGGGACGTGAGCGATGCTTCTCTGCCAGGCCCTGACACGACTGCCGGTCACCGGCTCATTGTCGACCAAGAGTTCGCCTTCCGTAGGCATCAGCAACCCCATCAGCAGATCCAGCGCCGTGCTCTTGCCGCTGCCGGTGCTGCCGACAAAACCGACCCGGGTGCCCTTGCGGATGGTGAAACTGAGGTCATTCAGCACCCACGGCCCATCACCGGTGTACCTGAAACGTACCCGGTTGAAACGCACTGCGCTTTGAAACTGCAGCGGCGCGGGAGCGGGCTGCAATAGCTCCTCCGGCAGCGGCTGATCCAGCAGTTCGATCGTCTTTGCCAGAGAGGCTTCGCAACTCGCAACGCTCGACCAAGCGTTGTAACCCTGCTGCAGAGCCGGCAACAGGCGCTGGGCGCCGACCGCGAGCGCTCCGAGCACCGGTAGCGCAGTGGCAAGGCCTCCGGACTGACGACTTAGACCATAGGTCAGAGCAGCGATCACCACCATCCCCAATGCTTCCATTGCGAAGCGCGGGCTCGTGCTGATGAACATGTTGGCGCCTTGCGCACGTCGCAACGGGTAATCCGCACGGCGGTAAATATCGGAATAGACCGGCTGCGTTCCATCCAACAGCACATCGCGAATGCCGCCCAGACCTTCCTGTACGGCTTTGACCAGTCGGGGTTGTTCGGAGGAGATGCGCTCGCTATTGAGGCGCAACTGTCGGCGGGACAACAGGGTGATCAGTCCGTAGCAGGAGCCGAAGCCTGCAGTCGCGAGCAAAGCCACGACCGGATCGATGGCAAGCAAGGCAAGCGTTATTGCCACCAGCATTACCAATGAGCTGATCAGCATCAGCATTTGGGTCAGAACGGTCACGGTATCGCCCACTTTGCTGGTGATGACGCTGATCACCTCGCTGCTATTGAGCGCCACATGGACCCGGTAGGGCTGATAGAGGCTGCGCCGATAGACGTCAATACCCAGATCGGCACCGGTTGCGAATGCAAGCCGGATACTGGCCCACAACAGCAGCAAGCGGATCGCTCCGGCGATCAGCGCTGCCGCAACGAATGCGATTGTGAGCGGCAACAAAAGTTGATGGGGCGACGTGATGCCCAAGACGCGTGCGAAATTCGCGACGACCGGAAGCCTAAACGCCCGATCGGGCGATATAAGGATGCCGATGAACGGCAATACCGCACCGAGGCTGATCACCTCGGCGAACGCACCGCACAGTACCAAGCCCATGATCAGCACGAACTGACGCCGACGCCGCCGGCTGAGGTGATGCCATAGGCGCACCAACAAATTCGCAATGCTGCTAGTCGGCGAGATGATTTTCGATTATTCCATGCTCTGACGCGCCGTCGAGCGTCGCGTTTGACGCTGCACATCGGTGCGTATCTGCTCGATCTCGGCACGCAGCGCCTCGTACTCCCGCATCTTGATCTTCAGGAACCGCCCGGTAAACCGCGCGTTGCCTTCGATTCCACGCGGTGTCAGTAAGTACGTGTATGCGGCCTTGTTCTTGCTGTTCTTGAAGTTCGCAGCTTTGATCCAGCCCTTCTCCACCAAAGCCTTGAGGCAGTAATTGACCTTACCGAGGCTGATGCCCAGCGCCCGCGCCACCTCGCGCTGGCTCAACTCCGGGTTGGGTTCCAGCAGTTTCAGCAGTTTGTAGCGAACTTCGTCCGTGAGCATGAAAGTCAGCGCACTCGATGCCGTCGCGTGATGCCGTCAACCCATCGCTATCGGGCGATCCGCTCGCGCTCGGGCCACCCGCTCGCGCGTGAAGGCCGTCATAATGCCGATCAACAAGCCGAGGGCCAAGCCGACGATCACGACGATCACTCTCTGCGGACTCTTGCGGATCTCGGACGGTACGGCGGGATCGATGATCGTGAATGCGTACTCGGTACGGCCGTTGGCAAGCATCAGCGTTTTCATTTCGGTCTCGATGAGATTGTAAATGATGCGATGCATGTCAACGACGTTGGTCTGAGAAATCTGTTGGTTGAGATAGGCGATGTTCCGGCTCGAATCGTTCAGCACGCGTGTGCGGACCAGCTCGTTGGCGAGCGCGACGAACCCATTCGCCCATAGCGCGGCCGTTTTCGCATCCGTCCAGTCGATATCGACCGTCGTCAGGTTCGAGCGCTTGTCCTCCCGGATTGTGACCACGTGATCCTTGAAGCGCTTGACGGCGAACCACAATCTCGATGGCTTATTATTGTTCGGCATCAACACGGGCAGCAGATTCTGTCTCTTGATGAACTCCTCGATCAGCCGGCGAGAATTGATAACTGCTTGCGCATCGTGATCTGACTGGTTGTTCGACGTATCCAGTCCCGCCAGGCTCGCGAGGCCGCCGAGTTGGGTGGTCAACGAAGACCCACCACCCATCTCGTCATCATGGGCCTCGGCGAGGACCACCTCGGCCCTGAAGATCTGCGTTGCGGCGAGCGCGTACCAGACCGCTAATGACGCACAAACAAAGCAGGTAATCAAGATGAGGTACCTGGATTTCCAGACTACCCGCCAAAGACTGATGATGTCGATTTCATCCTCTCGGCCGGCAGGAATTCGCTCGCTATTCACCCTTCACCTCTTGGCGATCCGGTATTGATCTTATTGTGGATTGGTTGCGGCAAGCAATTTGTCTACTCCCGGGCACGCTACCGCCCTGCAAAGGACACGCAATCGTGTTCGCATCACTGACACCATCGCGCTGTCCGCACTCCTGGCCCGTCTATCGCGCAGCCAATTTTCCTTGAGAGTCCGATTGCGGCAAAACAAATGCTGCCGGCAGTTGTACGATAGTGTCGCGGCCCAGCAGTCCAAGCAACAACACCACGCGTTCATCTCCGGATTCTCGCTGAAACACGCCTTCCAGGCCGTCGAACACACCCGCAACGACGCGTACATTCGACCCCGGCTCGAATGGCGCGCAACCATTGAGGTGGTGCAAACCGGTTTCGGGATCGGCACGCATGCGCAGGCTCTCGATGATTGCATCCGGAACTACCGCGTAGTCATATCCGAAACGCACGATGTTGGCGACGCCCACGGTGGATCGCACCGGTCCCATTGCCTGGTGGCCCACTGCCAAACGAAGAAAAAGATATCGTGGAAACAGAGAGGCGGCTCTATCGACCCAGCGGCCATGAACTCGCGTCGGCCGCAGCAAACGTGGGCTGTACACCTGGTAACCCTGGCGCCGCAAATTAACCTCAGCGACCAATTCCCGCGTCGGCTTCGTATGAATCAGATACCAGCGCACCATGCACTCCATCTTCATTTTTGACGCGAGATCGCCATCGCCGATAAATGCCGGATCTCAACGCGTCAAGCCCGTCACTCTTGATCTGATGCCGCGTTCAACAGGTGAACACGTGCAGTCTACGCACTATGCATTCGTAGTGCAACTATGCCCGGAACGGATGCTGCGTGCGCTGTCGGCGGAAATTCCATGGCATACACGTCGTTTCCGGCTGGACTTTGCCGCGCGAAGCGCCGGATCTCACGTGACAATTTGAAAGGTGATGGAGCCGCCCGCTCCCGTGTTTGCGCCTGACGTCCAATCGGTCGATGCCGTCTGGTCGACGAAGACCGAGACGTGCCTGTCACCGGGTACGACCTCGCACATGCCTATGCCGCTGCCGCCGCCGTTGTTGATGGTACACGGCATACGCACGCGTGCTGCGGGCACATGGCTTTCGGGAATCGCAATCCTCAGAGCGGTGCTGGGCGTGCCGACGACGTTGGTATCCACGATGTAGAAATTGATCGTCATCGCCGCACCCACCACCGATGCTTGGTACGTAATCACGTTTTGTGGGATGACCATCCAGCGCATCGACCCGCTCGCGGTGAAATTTCTCGAATCGAATGCGGGCGCCGAGAAATATCCCTCGTTGTGCGGCCGGCCGGCCTGATGGAATCCACGCGAGGTGGACAGCGCCACGTTGTCCAACGAGACGTAGCCTGGACCGCTCAAGACCATACACGCATCCGTATCGTTGAACGGGTAGAGGGGCGGGCCGCCGGAGAGAAAAATATCACCGAACGACATGTTCCAGATTCGAGCGTTTCGCGCACCCCTGACCCACTGAAAGTGAGCCGTGGCGTTGTCTTCGAAATAGTTGCCCATCTGCACCACACAGGCGCCTTCCGAGTAAACACCAACCGACCATCCTTCGAATGTGTTGCCGAAAAGAGTTACGCCTTCGCAGGTGCTTGCGATCCTGACGCCATTCGTCGATCCGGAGACGTTGCCGTAGAATTCGTTGTCTCTGATGCGAACCGTCGTGCAGGGCCCAAGCAGATTGACGCCGTAGCGCAATCCGGCCATGTAGCAATCGCGTATCGCCACCGCCCCCGTGTAAATCGCTCCGCCGTCGAGCTGAATGCCGATGACGGTGGGCTTTCCGGTTCCGGATCTATTGACGAACGAGCAGTCCAATATGGACGACGCCCGCAGGTCGCCGCGGGCGTGAAATCCAATCTGATTCGAGACATAGCTCTGCCAGTCAAACTGCAATCTCTCGATGATGATGCCGCTGGCGAAGGACTCGGTATGAAATATCGCCTTGCCGGGTCCCGCCGCCGAGGAGAGCGTGATGCGGGTTCCACCCGATCCGTTGCCAATGTTCTTGACCGCTCCGGAGATCGAAACCGGATAACGGGAAATGACGACCTCGGAGTCAAAGAGGTATGTGCCTCCTCCCGGGTTTCCGTCGAACACATGGTCGTTGCAGGCTATCGCGTTGGCCCATGCTGCGGAACTATTGATCATTCCGCTGGGGTCGGCCCCGTACCTGCGCACGTCCCCAGCCGGATAATCCAGGTTTGTCGGCGTCACGCCGGCCGCTTTCTCTGCGCTTGTCCTTCCAAGATGGCCTTGCGCAAAGTCGGCCGGATTAACGCCCTCGGCAGCCGCTGCGGCCGTCAGGCCGACGCCCGACATCAGAAATGTACGCCTGGAGGTGTCTTTCATTGCAGTCCTTCTCCTGCTTGGCCGATGGCGGAGTGGTACCGAGAAGGCCGTCGTCTACGACCCGAGTGCGCCGATCCAGGCGTCGATCCGCACCGATTGCCCGTGATCAAGAATTGAGTTGCGGCGCCACATCGCACACGGCGCTCTTCGTGAACGTGCCATTCCCTTCCGAACGACCAATTGCCGCTACAAGTACTCGTGCACCAAAATAAATCCTATGGCCAAATTGTAAATGATCGTCGTAATGGCCTGAACCAGCGGCAGCGTCGGCACCTTCTGCGTATCGAGCGGCACGACGATGGTATCGCCGGGGCGAATTTCCGTGGATTGGGAGCGCCTGAACCATCCTGATCGGCTGCCCGAAACCACATCGCCGTTCGCACGCACGACGTAAATGCGCCTTCGATCCGCGTGCTGAGTCGTCCCGCCGCTCTTCTGAATATAATCATCGCGGCTGAGTCCCGGCTGGAATACATGCGAGGTCGGGCTCTGCACCTCGCCCAAGATGGTGACGTCCTGCGTTTTCTGCGGGATGATGAGCTTGTCGCCGTCTTTGATCACGACGTCGTAGATACTGCCGGTCGCACCCTTGTAGGCGCCTTCCGCGTTGATGACGAGCCGCCCGACGGCTTTGGTATCGCGGAGTTGCAGCAGCAGTTGCTGACCGATCAGGAGTCCTTGACTCGCTGCGCCTGCCCCGCCTCCGCTCGATACGGCGGCACTGCCCGCGACGACTTCGAGCGACAGCGCCGCCAAATCACTCTGCAATCGATTGGCGAGCATATCAAGCTGGTCCTTTTCCCGCTTCTTGAGCTCCTCGCGGATGAATACGGCGCCCTCCGGGAAGGCCACCTCGTTAAATCCGCCGGCTCGCACCAACACCGAATGCAACGTCTCGCCCTGATGAATGGGATACTTACCCGGGAAACGGACTTCGCCGGCGACCTCGATGATACCCGGCTCCGTCCACATCGGGATCGGCTTGATGACGAGCACGTCGTATGGCCGCAGCTCCAGATCCGCGCCGCGGTCGCCTCGCCTGATGGCGGCCAAATCCACAGAGATCAATTCCGTGCGGCGCGCATTGCCATCGACCACGGCGTAGCGCGTCAATTCAGCCTGGCCTCGATACGCGGCATCTTCCAAGCTCCCGCCGGCCCGGATGAGGTCGCTGATGTGCATGCCGGATTCCAGCGGGTACTTGCCCGGTGCCTTCACTCGGCCGTCGATGTTGACCACCTGCTCGGGCTTGTCGGGCGTCGCCTGCAACTCCAGGTCACGCATGATCGGTTCCAGGATACGCGAGCGGTTCGACGACAAATTGAATACGGTTATTTCGTCGCGTGGACGTAGTTCAGGATCCGCCGCGGAGTGGGGTGCCGCGAGCGCGCGCGTGAGATCTGCGGAAATCACTTCGGTCTTGAGCTCAGGCGGCGCGATGCGGCGAATCAAGATGTAGTGGAGATCCGCCTCCGGCCTCACCTCGTCGAAGCTGTGCAGCACATCGGTGAGCCGCAGACCTGACTGATAGGCGAACGCACCTGGCCGGAACACATATCCGGACAGCTTCACGGAGTTCTCGAGAGTCGGCCGGATCGCGGGAATTCGCAATTTGTCGCCGTTATCGAGCGGCGTCGAGCGGCCCGCCAGGTCCGTCAGATCGATGTTGTGCATCTGGCGCAAATGAGACGGCAGAATTCTTTCCAACTGCCCGAGGCTCGCATCCGCATCGGGCAATAGCCCCCCGGCGAGCTCGACGGCTTGCTGCGCGGTCTTCTCGGTCTTCAATTCGTAGATGGCCGGACGCCGAACAGACCCGTAAACCGCGACGGTGTCACCGATGGGTGGAATGAAGATGACGTCGCCGGGCAACAAGTGTCGATCGCCGCTGGTATCGCCACGCAGCAAGAGATCGTATAAATCGAGCGTCGACACCAGGCGGCCGTCGCGCTTGAGTTGAATATTGCGCAAGGACCCGATCTTCTTCACTCCGCCGCTAACGAACAAGGCGTTGGTCATCGTAGACAAACCGCTCACCGTATATGAGCCCGGCTTTTCGGCGTCGCCCAACACGAACACCCGGATCGACCGAAGATCGCCGACGGTCACGCTGACGTGCGATCCTATGAGCTGTCTCGTCACGTGATCTTCGATGATCGCGCGCGCGGTATCAAACGTCATACCACTGACCAGGATTGGGCCTATCTTCGGGAAGTTGATCCGCCCGTCGCGCTGAACGGTGAGCTCATACTGCTCAGGCTCATTGCCGTAAAGCTGTATGACCAGGGTGTCGCCCGGGCCCATGATGTAGTCCATGGGAACCTGAATATCAGACACCGGCGCAAACGTGCTCGGAGCACCCTCGAATAAGTCGTAGCCGAACTGCTTCAGCCCCTCGTCGCCGGACGGCATCAACCGCAGCAGCGTCATGCGCACGAAATAGTCACTGAGCTCCGGATCCGCGCCCAATCGTTTGGTCGCCTCGAACGCGGTCAAGCCCGCGAGCGGCATTGCCGGTAAGCCCGGCAATTCCAGCACTCCGAATCGATTGAGCTTGTACGGATTGCCGGCCAGGACTCGCTTTTGGAATTTCGCGGCATCGTCTTTCTCTTCATCCGTTTTTGGTTTGTCCGTCGGCAGCGGGCAACGGCTAAAGTCGAACCAGTTGTTGTTTGCATTGTTGGGGTTGTTGCCGTTCTGGCCGGGGAGTCCACCGATTCCGGTGGTTCCGCTCATTGCCGAGAGGCCATTGATTGCCGGCCCCCCCGCCGCGTTTGCCGCCGCACTGAGTGCGCTCAACCCGTTCGCGACGTTCGAGCCCGGCGCGCCGCCGCTGGGGGGATTGTTCTGGTTGCTCGCGCCGTTTTGCAGGGTATTGGGTGCCAAGTTGTAGCGGTCGCAGATATCGTCGACCGACCTGATCTCGATCATCACGGAGTCGTCGGTGCGCAACTCGGGATCTTCGTTGACCTGGCGCAAGGTGCGGCCATCGCGGGTTTTGATGTCCTTTTCCGTGATGTCCTTCTGATCGGTCCGAGGCTGGACCGTTTCGGGTGTTTCGAGCTTCTTATCGGTCTTCTTGCCGTTCTGGGTTCCATTTCCCAGGACGTTTTGGAGAATGTTTCCCTGCTGATCCCCTCCCAAAGTGTCCTTGAGGGACTGGAGCGGATCGTTAGTCGTTTGCGCGGATGCGGTCAGCGTGGCCGAAAAAACGACCACCAGAGCCAACAATAATCTAATTCTCATGGACAACTAGCATTGACTAACGGACCTCGATTGCACGGGCGATTGAAACTCTACGCCATAGGCTAGCGGCACATCATAGCCTCTGCGCCGCGGAGGGCAACTTCTCTGCCCGCTCGCGGCATTAATACAGCTTAACGAAGAGGCTGGGAACGCGTGTAATTCTTCTCGACCCACGCCGCGTAGTCGCGACCCAACAGCGCGTCCCACCAAGCCCGGTTGGACAAATACCATTCCAATGTTGCGCGTAAACCCGCCGCCAGATCGCGCGTCGGCTCGTAGCCCAGTTCGCGCCGAGCCTTGCGGTAATCGATGGCGTAGCGGCGATCGTGTCCGGGACGATCGCGCACGTGCTCGATCAATTGCGCCGCATGCGTGCCCCTGGCCGCCGACGACGCCGGGAAAGCGGCCTTGAGATCGGCTCGTCCGGCGAGGTACTCGTCGACCAGCGCGCACAGCGTGCGGACGATGTGAATGTTGGTGGTTTCACTGTTGCCGCCGATGTTGTACAAGTCGCCCGATTTACCGCGCGCCAGCGCGAGCGAAATCGCCTCGCAATGATCGGCCACGTGCAGCCAATCGCGCACCTGGAGACCGTCGCCGTAGACCGGCAGCGGCTTGCCCAATAATATGTTGATTAGCGTTAGCGGGATCAATTTCTCCGGGAACTGGTACGGGCCGTAATTGTTCGAGCAATTGGTGACGCTCGTGTCGAGCCCGTAGGTCTCGTGGTAGGCGCGCACCAGGTGATCCGAACCCGCCTTGCTCGCGGAATATGGCGAATTGGGCGCATACGGGCTTGCCTCATGGAACGGCGCATCGTCGGGCCCGAGCGAGCCGTACACCTCGTCGGTTGACACATGGTGAAAGCGATGAGCAGGCACGGTCTTGCGGTCCAGCCATGACGTCTTCGCCGCTTTGAGCAGAGAATGCGTACCGACGACATTGGTGCGTATGAAATCGTCGGGACCGAGGATCGAGCGGTCCACGTGCGACTCCGCCGCGAAATGCACCACCGTATCGATTTGATGCTGTTCAAGCAGCGATCGCACCGCGGCCTCGTCGCAAATATCGCCTCGGACGAACACGTAGCGGGGGTCGCGCTCCAGGCCCGCGAGGTTCTGCACATTCCCTGCATAAGTCAACGCGTCGAATACGATTACCCGCCCCTCTCGGGTCTTCGCCAGCCAATGCCGCACGAAGTTCGCGCCGATGAAGCCGGCGCCCCCCGTGATGCACACATTAAGCGGTTTGAAGTTCATCCAACATGTTCCTCAAATTGTGGCGCCAATGCAGCGCCGGAGTCCTCACCAAGGCGCGGGTGGAGCCGGTGTTCAGCACACTGAAGGCGGGGCGTTGCGCGCGCGTGGAATACTCGGCGCTTGAAATAGGCATGATAGGCACGGCGCGCGTCAACAACCCACGCGTCAGCGCTTCGTCTTGGATAGCGACGGCAAAGTCATACCAGCTCGCCACCCCAAGATCCGTCCAATGATACACGCCGCCGGGTGCTGCCGCGTCGACGAGACCCCAGATCGCGTTTGCGGCGCTCGTGGCCCAGGTCGGGGAACCGATCTGATCGCAGACCACTCGCACCTGCGCGCGCTCCCGCATCAGTCGCAGCATGGTGAGCACGAAATTCTGACCGGCGGCCGCGTATACCCAAGAGGTCCGCAACACGATGCCGGCGCGTCCGCTTTGCAAAACTTGACGCTCCCCTCCGAGCTTACTGGCTCCGTAGGCGCTTAAGGGATTGGTTGGGTCGCCCGGCAAATAAGCGCGATTCGATTTGCCATCGAACACGAAATCCGTCGATAGATGCACGAGCCTGCAGCCGGATTGCGATGCGGCCGCCGCGAGCACGCCGACGGCCGTGTCATTGATGGCAACCGCTTGCGCACGCTCATCTTCCGCCCGATCCACCGCGGTATACGCCGCCGCGTTGACGATCCAATCGATCTCGGCTTGCGCCAGGATCTTGGCGACGGCGTGATCATCGGTGATATCGAGATCGGCGCGTGTCTTGATCAGGACCCGGTGCTGCGCCGGTGCCGCCCTCGCGAGGGCGCGGCCGATCTGTCCGCCGCCGCCGAGCACGAGCACTCTCATACATACTTCTCGATGTCGGCGAAGCCCACGCCGCGGGCATCCTTGGCCGAAAGCTTCGGCGAGACGCCCGGCGGCAGGGGCCACTCGATACCGAGAGCCGGATCGTTCCACGCCAGGGTCCGTTCGTGCTCGGGACTGTAGAAATCCGTGCACTTGTACAAAAAGTCGGCGGACTCCGAAGTGATGAGAATACCGTGTGCCAGACCTGGGGGCACCCACAGCATGTGATTATTTGCCGCCGATAGCTCCACACCCCACCAGTTCCCGAAGCTCGGCGAACTGCGGCGCAGATCCACCACGACGTCGAATACGCTGCCCGTCGTAACCCGCACCAGCTTGCCTTGCGCATGTTCGATCTGCAGATGCAGGCCGCGCAGGGTCCACTGAATCGAGCGGCTGTGATTGTCCTGGCGAAATGTTGCGTCGATCCCGGCCTGCGCGAATATCTTCGCCTGCCAGGTTTCGACGAAAAATCCGCGCGCATCGCCGAATACCTGCGGCTCGATCAGGATCACGTCGGCGATGGGAGTTTTCCGAAATTTCATGGCGCCGCGCGCATCACGGCTGCCCTTGCTCTTTGATCATGCGCAGCAAATACTCGCCGTAGCCGCTCTTTTCCAGGGGTTTGGCGAGCGTCACCAGTTGTTCCGTATCGATGAAGCCCTGGCGCCAGGCGATTTCCTCGACGCACGCCACCTTTAGCCCCTGCCGCTCCTCCACGATGCGCACGAACACTCCGGCATCGAGCAAGGAATTATGCGTGCCCGTATCCAACCACGCCGTGCCGCGGCCGAGTTTCTCGACGTGCAGGGCGCCCAGCTTCAGGTAGGCGCGATTAAGATCGGTGATCTCCAGCTCTCCGCGTGCGGATGGCGTGAGCCCACGCGCCAAGACAGAGGCGCGGCCATCGTAAAAGTATACGCCCGTCACCGCGAAATTTGACGGCGCGCGCGCCGGCTTTTCCACCAGATCCGTCACTTTTCCCGCGGCATCGAATTCCACGACTCCGTAGCGCTCCGGATCCTGGACGTAGTAGCCGAATACCGTGGCGCCGGCTTCGCGCATCGACGCGGATTGCAGCAGCGCGGAAAGATTCGCGCCATAGAATATATTATCGCCGAGAATCAGCGCCGAAGGCGCGCCGTCGAGAAACGGCTCGGCGAGTATCAGCGCCTGCGCAATGCCGTTTGGAACGGCTTGAACGATGTAGTCGAACGACAAGCCCCATTGCGCGCCGGAGCCCAGCAGAGCGCGGAACGCCGCCTGATCCCGGGGAGTCGTGATGATCAAGAACTCCTTGATTCCAGCGGACATCAGCGTCGCAAGCGGATAGTAGATCATCGGCTTGTCGTACACCGGCAAGAGCTGCTTGCTTAAGGACATCGTGATCGGATGCAAGCGCGTGCCGGCGCCGCCTGCCAAGATTATGCCTTTGCGCTGTTTGCCCACGATTCAATCCCGTTGCTTCGATCGGCGCGATTATAGGGTATCGCTGCGCGACCCGTGCTCAGCGATGCTTGATGACATAAGCAATCAGTGCCGCAAGTCCGGCCGCTCCGCAGCCGCTGGGCGCCCGATCGCCCTTCATCGAAATACCGCCGGCGAGCTTCTTGCCAAGCTCGACGCCGAATTGATCGAAGGAATTCACGCCCCAAACGCTGCCCTGAACGAACACGCTATGCTCGTACAGCGCCAACAAGCCGCCAAGGCTTCGCGCCGTGGTTCGCGGATACAGCAGCAATGAGCTCGGGCGATTGCCTTCGTGCACCCGGTGCGCAACCAGCCGCGCGATGTCGGCGGCGCCGGCGCCCGCCTTGCGCATGTCCGCCGCGACTTCCTCTCTCGTGTATCCAAAGGCAAAGGCTTGGGATTGGGCCAAGCAGTTTTGCAGCGCCAGATCTTGCGCCTCCGTGCCGCCCCACGAGCCGCGCATGGGCGCGATGAAATCCAATGCCGCCGTCGGCGTGCCTTGGTGCAGCATCTGAAAGAACGAGTGCTGTGCGTTCGAGGCAGGTTGCCCCCACACGACGGGCGCGGTCGGGAAGTCGACTTGCTCGCCGGCCAAGTTGACCGATTTGCCGTTGCTTTCCATTTCGAGTTGCTGCAAGTATGCCGGCAGCCGCGCGAGCCGTTGGTCGTAGGGCAGCACCGCAAGGGTCGGCAACTTCAAAAAGCTTCGGTTCCAAACGCCGAGCAGTCCCATCAACACCGGCAAATTTTTCTCGAACGGCGCCTGCGTGAAATGCCTATCGATGTCGCTCGCCCCCGCGAGAAATTCTTGAAATCGCTCGCTGCCGACCACGATTTCGGCAATCAAGCCGATCGCCGACCAGACCGAATAGCGTCCGCCCACCCAGTCCCACATCGTAAAACGATGCTCGGCCGCTATGCCAAAGGCATCCATCGCCGCAGCGTTGGTCGAAACGGCGACGAAATGACGCGCCGCCGCTTTCTCGCCCAGCGCGCCGACGATCCACGTCCGCGCCGCATTGGCATTGGCGCGAGTCTCCTGCGTGGTGAATGTCTTGGAGCATACGATGACCAATGTCTCCGCCGGATCGACGCTGCGGATCAAATCGTCGAGCTGAGTTCGGTCGACGTTCGACACGAAGTGCGGCGTAATGCCGCCGCTCCACTCATGTCTCAAGGCATCGCAGACCAGCAAGGGGCCCAAATCCGAGCCGCCGATTCCGATGTTCACCACGTGTTTGAACGTCTTGCCCGTGACGCCGAGCGCATTTCCGCTGCGCACCGCGCCGGCGAAGCCCGAGAGTTTCTCGCGCGAGGCGCGCACTTCTGCCTGAATGTCCGCAGAACCTGCGAAATCCGAGCGCAAGGCGGTGTGCAGCGCCGCACGCTGCTCGGTGGTGTTGATGGGATCGCCGCGAAACATGGCGGCGATTCTCGCCGCCAGCCCTGCGCTCCGCGCAAGCTCGATCAACAACGACAATGTACGCGCCGTGATGCGTTGCCGCGAAACATCGAGCAGCCAGGTATCGTGCTCGACGTGTAAATTCTGCCAGCGCTGCGAATCGGCAACGCTCAGATCGCGAAGATGCGCTTTGCTTAGCTCATTTGCATGCGCCGCAACGGCGCCCCAGGCCGCGAGAGACGAGTTCAACTGTGGCATGGATGATTCTCATGATGCGTGGCCGTGATAGTGCTCAAGATACCACTCGACGAAGTGCTTAACACCCTGTTCGAGTTCGGCGCAGGATCTCCAATCGAGCGCTCTTCAGTTGCGGGTCGTAGTACGCGTTGAGATTGTCGAGGCCGGCGACCTCCTCGCCTCGCGCGAGCAACAACCGCGCCGCATGAAAGCCGATAAAGCCGGCGGCTCCGGTGACGAGTAGCTTCACAGCTTGCGCCACACCGTCTTGCCGCCCGACGCCTTGTCGAGCAATGCAAGGACGTGCTCATGCGCGGCCAACTCATCGGCGCCGGCATTGACGACCGCGATGCGCGCCGCTCCCGCACTTCGAGCCGGCGCGCTCCGGCGGGCACGGCTGCGGGCAGTGTCCGACTCGGCACCCAAGGTGAGATTCGCCTGGCCGCCGGTCATGGCGAGATACACTTCCGCGAGAATGCGCGCATCGAGCAAGGCGCCGTGGTACTCGCGGTGCGAATTGTCGATCGAATACCGTTTGCATAATGCGTCCAAGTTGTTGCGCTGACCGGGATGCATTTGTTTTGCGAGGATCAGCGTGTCGAGTACTCGGCACATCCCGTTGATGGTCTGCGCGCCGCCGAGCCGCGCCAGCTCGGCATTCAAGAAGGCAATATCGAAAGGCGCGTTGTGAATGATCAGTTCCGCGTCCCGGATGAACTCCACCAGTTCCGCGCCAATGTCCGCAAATGTCGGCTCGTTCGCCAACTTCTCGCGCGTCAGGCCATGCACTTGCTGCGCGCCCTCGTCGATGTCGCGTTGCGGATTCAAATATCGATGAAAGGACCTTCCGGTGAGCCGCCGGTTCAACAACTCGACACAGCCGATTTCGATGACCCGGTGCTGCTGTTCGACCTCGAGGCCGGTGGTTTCAGTATCGAGAACGACTTGGCGCATCGAAAGTTACCGGCGCGCCAGCAGCCGATCGATGGCGAGGTTTGCGAGTCGATCGACGCATTCGTTGCCTTCCTGCCCCGAATGTCCTTTGACCCAATGCCATTGAATGTCCTGAACCGAGGCGGCCGCGTCGAGCAGTTCCCATAAGTCCTGGTTCTTCACGGGCGCGCGCGATGCGGTGCGCCAGCCACGCGCCTTCCAATTGGGCAGCCACTCGGTAATTCCCTGCAGCACGTACTTCGAATCGGTGTAAAGCTGCACCGTGCAGCGCCGCTTCAACGAGCCTAGGGCCCGGATAACCGCCGTCAGCTCCATGCGATTGTTGGTGGTCGCGGCATCGGCGCCCGAGACCTCCTTGCGATCCGTGCCGGCGATCAGCAGCGCCGCCCAGCCGCCCGGCCCCGGATTGCCGGAGCAGGCGCCATCGGTGTGAATGGTGACGCGATGCTCCGACACTATTCGATTCCGTAGTCACCGGCGCTTTTCACCGACTGGTGGAAGCGCAGCTTGCGGAAATATTCTAGCGGGTCCTTCGGCTTGACCAGCGCGCCGTCCGGCACCGCCAGCCAATCCACCAGCCGCGTCAACAGGAAGCGCATGGCCGCGCCGCGCGCCAGCACCGGCAGCGCCGCACGCTCGGCCGCCGATAACGCGCGCGCTTTGCCGTACGATTTGAGCAGCGCGCGCCCCTTGGTGACGTTGTAGGAATGATCCGGCTCGAAGCACCAGGCGTTGAGGCAGACCACGACGTCATAGGCGAGCGTGTCGGCGCAGGCGAAATAGAAATCGATCAGCCCGGACAGTCGGTCGCCGAGGAAGAAGACGTTGTCTGGGAACAGGTCGGCGTGGATGACGCCTTGCGGAAGGTCGCGCGGCCAGGATTTGTCGAGCGCGTCGAGCTCCTTGGCGATCTCCGCGCACAGGCCGGGCCGCACGCTGTCGCCGCGCGCCCTGGCCCGTTCGTAGAGCCCGCGCCAGCTCTCGATCGACAGCGCGTTTTCCCGCCGCATCTTGAAATCGGCGCCGGCGAGGTGCAGCCCGGCCAGCGCCTCGCCTACCGCCGCGCAATGACCGGCATTCGGGCGGCGGATCCATAGCCCATCGAGAAAAGTGACGATCGCCGCCGGCCGCCCGGCGAGGCGGCCCAGCGTCACGCCGGCGCGGTTCTTCACCGGCTGCGGGCAGGTGATGCCGGCCCTTGCCAGATGCTCCATCAACGCCAGGAAGAACGGCAGATCGCGCTCGGCGACGCGCCGCTCGTAGAGCGTGAGGATGAAATAGCCGCGGCTGGTATGGACCAGAAAATTCGAGTTTTCGACGCCCTCGGCGATGCCCTTGTATGACAACAGCTCGCCGATGTCGTAACCGGCAAGAAAGCCGGCGAGATCCTCCGCCGCGACATCGGTATAGACCGCCATGCGGGTCTCCTGGTGTCCCGATTCCTCACCGGGGCGGTTTGGCGAGCACCGCGGCAGGCAATATGATTGCACAGAGGCGACCGCAACAAGGGGGCGAGGGCATGCTTTTTTATCTCACGAGCCAGCCGCTTTGGTTTTCGGGCACGGTCCTCGTCGGCCTGACCACCCTGCTCGCCATGCTTGGCCCGTACCTCGTTCGCCGCCACGTCGGGCTAGAGAAACTGACCACGAACAATGAGATCGCGGGATTTAAGTTCGCCACCGTCGGCGTGCTATNNCTTGCCTTCGCCACCATCGTCGTCTGGCAAAAATTCAGCGACTCCGAAACGACTGTGGCGCAGGAAGCCGGCGCCGCCGAAACCATTTACCAGCTGGCCTACGGCGTCGGCGATAAGCCCGGCGCCGTGCTTCGTGACGCGCTGAGCAACTATCTCTCGGCTGCCATCGCCGTGGATTGGCCGGCCATGGATCGGGGAGCGATCGAGGCCACGCGGCCGGTGCGGCAGGCCCTCGACGGGGTTTACGCGGCGTTGCTGGCAATCGAATCGTCGGAGCGAACCAATGTTCCGCTGATTGCCGAAATTCTGCACCAGCTCGATGTCATCACCCAGGCGCGTCGGGTGAGGCTCGTCGCCTCGGAAGGCACCGTGCCCGGCGTCGTCTGGATGGTCTTGTTCGGCGGCGCCGTACTCACCATCGTTTTCACCTTCTTCTTCGGCACGCGCAGCCTGCGTGCGCAAACGGTGATGACGGCAATGCTTTCCATCCTGATCTTTTCGGAGCTCCTGACCATCGTCGCCATCGACCGGCCATTTTCCGGAACTGTCAAAGTCGGANNGCTCGCCGACGTGCTGGCGGATTTCAAGTCGACGGCTGCCGCGCCGGCCCCGAGCGGGCAAAATCGATGACCGCCGCCGCACTATCGGTCCCAATCTTGCGGCGATATGATCGCACTGATGAGATTGCGGGCAACCGGGCGACGCGCGCATGAAAACCATCCTCGTTCCCACCGAGAATAACGCCGCGATGACGTCGGCCTTGGATGCGGCGCTATTGTTGGCGCAAAAGTTTGATGGTTGCATCGAGGGCTTTCCCTTGCGTCCGGCGGTCGCCGACATGGTGGCCATGGATCCGGACGCCGGCTTGACCATGGTCGCGGTCAAGGAGAACGACGCGGAAATGGTGCGGCAGGCGGAGGATACGTTCCGTTCGTTCATGCAGCGCCACGGCGTGAAAGAGCGCGCGGCCGACACGGCGGCCGCCTCCTC
>PKXS01000051.1 GCA_003132425.1 Gammaproteobacteria bacterium
TCGATGTTGACGACGACGCCCTTCTTCAGGCCGCGCGACGGGTGTGTGCCGATGCCGATGATCTCGAGCTGGCCGTCGGCTTTGAGTTCGCCCACGATGGCGACCACCTTGCTCGTGCCGATGTCGAGGCCCACCAATAAATTTCGATCAGTACGCTTAGCCATGACTAGTAGAAATCCTCACGCGTCGGTATCGTCGGAACGTTTGGCCGGTACCGATGCCGGGGTCGCCTGATTGCGCCAGCCGATGGCAAAGCCATTCGAGTAACGCATGTCCACATAGGTAATTTCGCTCAATCGATGCGCAATCACTGGCGAGGCGGTGCGGATAAAGCGATCGATTCGCTCTTCGACCTGGCGCCGCCCGAGGCGCACCGTCACGCCGCTGTCCAGATCCATCTCCCATGCGCCGCGCTCATCCAGGCGCAATGCCGCGATGCGCATGCCGGCCTCGAGCATGCGTCCCTGAATGGACAGGTAGCGCTGCGCGACCTGGGCTTCCGTGCCGTCCGGCCCGCTCAATCGCGGCAACTCCGCGGGCACGTGCGCGGCGTCTCTGACGAATAGTTCGCCGTGAGTGTTCAGCAGGCCCGATTCACCCCAGCGTGCGGCGGCCGTCTGTTCGATGACCGTGACATGCAAACTATTCGGCCAGCGGCGTTGCACGCGCGCCTGTTCGACCCAGGGCACTCCTTCTATCGCCCGCTGAATGGCGTCCAAGTCCGCCGACATGAATCCGGCTTGGGCAAACGGGGCGACCGCCTTTTCGATCTGTCCCGGAGAGACGCGCTGAAAACTACCGTCCATCGAGATCACGCGAATGGGGCGATCCAGCGCCCAGGTCAGAGCGCCAAGGCCTGCGACGAGGAGCAACAACAGTGCCGCGCGCCGTGCATGAAGGCGCCAGTCGGTGACGAACTTCGGCCACCGCCAGCGCCGCTTCTCGGCCTTTGCACGATTCTTGATGCGATTACGGCGACCCGGCCAGTTGAGGCTCATCGGCGCTCCCTCGAGAGGCTGGATTCCAGAACACGCCACGCCAGTTCGTCGAAATCGAAGCCGGCCTGGCGCGCCGCCATCGGCACCAGGCTGTGATCGGTCATGCCCGGCGTGGTGTTGATCTCAATGAAATAGAATTTATCGGTCGCTCTATCGCGCATAAAATCCACCCGGCCCCAACCGAAGCAGTCCGTGACGCGAAATGCCGCGAGCGCCGCGCCCTGCAGCTCGGCCTCGGCTGCCGCGTCCAATCCGCTGGGGCAGTGATACTGGGTGTCGTCGCGGAAATACTTCGCCTGATAGTCGTAGAACTCGGTCGCCGGCTGGATGCGGATCGACGGCAGGCCGCCATCGTGCACGACGCCCACGGTGTATTCCTCGCCATCGATGAAGCGTTCGGCGAACACGATCGGATCGACCGCGCTTGCCTCCGCGTAGGCGCGCGCCAACTGCGCGGCGGCCTTGACCTTGGTGATGCCGAGGCTGGAGCCCTGCGAGGCGGGCTTTACCATCAGCGGCAAGCCGATCGCGGCCAGCGCGCCCGGCAGATCGGCCGGGCTCCCGAGCACGGCGTATTGCGGCGCGGCGTAGCCGGCGCCGACGACGACTCGCTTCGTCTTGAGCTTATCCATGGTCAGTGCAGAGGCCAGCACCCCGCTTCCCGTATAAGGAACTCCGAGCCACTCGAGCGCCCCCTGCATGGTTCCGTCCTCGCCGCCGGGACCATGCAAGGCAATCCACACGCGATCGAAGCGCTCGCTCACCAGCGCCTGCACCGGGCGATCCTGCGGATCGAAGGCCTGCGCCTCCACTCCACGTCGCTTGAGGGCCGCCAGCACCGCGTTTCCGGTCAATAGCGATATCTCTCGCTCGGTAGAATCGCCGCCGAGCATGACGGCCACCTTACCGAAGTCCCGGGGAGAGCTTGCGCGGCGGCGGGCGAGGTGGGTCCTCAACAAGCTCATGCCGGCTCTCCGACGATTCGCACTTCGGTTTGCAGCTCGATGTGGTGGAATTCCGCAACCGTTCGCTGCACGCGCAAGATCAATGCCTCGATGTCGGCGGCGCGCGCCGCTCCGTGGTTGATGATGAAATTGGCGTGCTTTGCCGAAACGGACGCATCGCCGATGCGAAGGCCTTTCAAGCCCGCGCTTTCGATCAAGCGCGCCGCGTGGTCCCCGGGCGGATTGGTAAACACCGATCCGCAGCTCCACTCGCCGATGGGCTGCGTCTGCTTGCGCCGCTCCAGAAGTTCGCGCATGCCCGCATCGTTGAGGCCCGGTTTGCGCTCGAACTCGAGGCGCGCGCCGATGAACCACTCATCGCCGGGACCGCGCACGTGACGGTACGAAATCTCGTAGTCGGAGGGCTGTCGAGTGTGCCGAGCGCCGCGGCGGTCGAGCACGTCGACTTCGATCACATGGCGCCAGGTCTCGCCGCCAAAGGCGCCGGCGTTCATCGCGAGCGCGCCGCCCAGAGTGCCCGGAATGCCGGCGAAGAATTCGGCGGGTCCCAAGCCCCATTTCACGCATTGCCTGGCAATGCGCGCGCAGGGCACGCCGGCCCCGGCGTAGATCCGCGTCGCGCTCGAACGCTCGAGCGAGCCGAGCGCGCCATGCGTCGACACCACCGCGCCGCGCACGCCACCGTCGCGCACCAGCAAATTGCTGCCGAGACCGATCCACAGCAACGGAACCTCGATGGGAAGCTGGCGAACGAATGCGGCCAAATCCATGCCGTCGCGCGGCGTGAAAAATAGATCCGCGGGACCGCCGGTATGCCAGGAGGTGTGCTTGGACATGGGCACGTCGTGCAAAACACGCGTGCTGAACTCCGGCCCTAGGTCGGCGTAGCGCATGGCGCTCATGCCGCGGCTCCCGCCGCAACGCGGCTCTTCAACCCTTGCGCCACGGCGCCAATGTTGCCGGCGCCCATGGTCAACACGATGTCCCCGTCATGCAGCACGCCGCGCAGCGAATCGGCGAGATCGTCGACTCGCTCGACGAATACCGGCTCCACCAGCCCGCGCGTGCGCACCGCGCGGCAAATCGCCCTGCCGTCGGCGCCGGCGATCGGCGCCTCTCCGGCGGCATACACCTCGGTCACCAACAGCACATCGCACTCGCTTAAGCTGCGGCCAAAATCGTCCAGCAGATCGCGGGTGCGCGAGTAGCGATGCGGCTGAAAGGCGAGCACCAGCCGCCGCGAAGGCCACGCTTGACGCACGGCGTCCAGCGTCGCGGACACTTCCGTCGGATGGTGGGCGTAATCGTCGACGAGTAAAGCGCGCCCGTTCGGCCAATGAATTTCACCGAGCTGCTGCAAGCGCCGATCGATGCCCTGGAAATGGGCCAACGCCTTCTGGATAGGTGCGTCCGCGATCTGAAGCTCGGTTGCCACGGCAACGGCCGCCAGCGAATTCAGCACGTTATGCCTGCCCGGTAGGTTGATCGTGATGGCGAGCGGTGCATGTCCCTCGCGCAACGCGTCGTAGCGCGACTGCAAACCGTCGCGCTGGATGTTGACTGCGCGGATATCGGCGCCTTCGGCAACGCCGTAGGTAAGATAGGGTCGCGCCACGGCTTGCAGAATGCTCTGCACGTGCTCGTCGTCGGCGCATAGCACGGCCAGCCCGTAGAACGGCAAGTTGTGAAGAAAATCCACGAAGCTCTGTTTGAGCCGCGAGAAATCCCCGTCGTGCGTCCCCAAGTGATCGTTGTCGATGTTCGTGACGATGGCGAGCATCGGCTGCAAGTGCATGAACGAGGCGTCGCTCTCATCCGCCTCGGCGACCAGATACCGTCCCGCCCCTAGCCGCGCATTGCTGTCGGCGCTCTTGAGCCGGCCGCCGATGACGAACGTGGGGTCGAGGCCACCCTCGGCCAACACGCTTGCGACCAAACTGGTGGTCGTGGTCTTGCCGTGCGTCCCGGCCACGGCGATCGAGTAACGAAAGCGCATCAGTTCGCCCAGCATTTCCGCGCGCGGCACCACCGGCACCCGACTTGCGAGCGCAGCCGCGACTTCCGGGTTCGAGCGACTGACCGCGGTGGAGACGACCACGACGTCTGCATCGCCCAAATGGCCGGCCGCGTGACCGATGAAAATCTTTGCTCCCAGGCGCGCGAGCCGCTGCGTCACGGCATTGCCCTTCAAATCGGAGCCCTGTATTTCGTAGCCCAAGTTGAGCAGCACCTCGGCAATGCCGCNNGTCCGATGAGCGGCTGTTTCTGCTCGCGCATCGCCTGGCTCCTCGTCGACGCTTCGACAATGCGATGAATTCGGCGCATGCGATCGTTCATGCGCTTTGCTCCGCGGCGATGCATGCGTCCGCGAGTTGCGCCGCCGCGTCGATCACTCGCACGCCGCGCGCGGCCTCGGCCATCTTGAGCATGTTCGCTCGGCTGGCGGTGAGCGCCGCAAGACAGGCGCCCAATCGCTCGGATGTCAGATCGCGCTCCTGCATGACACGCGCGGCGCCGATGCGCACCATGAGGTCCGCATTGCGGGTCTGATGATCGTCCACCGCCGCCGGGAACGGCACCAACAGCGCGCCGAGGCCGGCCGCCTGCAACTCGGAAATCGTCAGCGCGCCGGCGCGACAGACCGCAAGATCCGCCCACGCATAGGCCGCGGCCATGTCGTCGATGAAGGGCAGCACTTCGGCCTCGACTCGCGCCTCGAGGTAGGCCGTGCGCGCGGCCTCGAGCCCACGCTCGCCGGCCTGATGGCGGACCTGCGGACGATTCCCAGGGTCCAGCCCCGCCAGCGCCTGCGGCACGACCGAGTTCAGCCGTTGTGCGCCCTGGCTGCCGCCGAGCACCAGCAGCCGCGATCGGCTTTCTCGACCTGCAAAGCGCAACTTAGGTTCCGCGACGGCCGCAATATCGGCGCGCACCGGATTGCCGATGCATCGCGCCTTCACTCGCGCGCCGAAACTGTCCGGGAAGCCTTCCAGCACCTGCGCACCCAGGCGCGCGAGCATGCGGTTGGTCAAACCGGCAACCGCATTTTGCTCATGAATCAGCAGCGGAATGCGTAGCATCCACGCAGCGATTCCGCCCGGTCCGCTGACGTAGCCGCCCAGCCCAATCACGGCGCGCGGCCGAACGCGCCGCAGCACGGCCATGACCTGGAACACTCCTTTGAGCACCCGCACCGGCGCGACCAACCAC
The DNA here is from genome assembly GCA_003132425.1 of Gammaproteobacteria bacterium. Taxonomy (GTDB): domain Bacteria; phylum Pseudomonadota; class Gammaproteobacteria; order Steroidobacterales; family Steroidobacteraceae; genus Bog-1198. The sequence continues at coordinate 5,174 of PKXS01000051.1, forward strand.
GCGAGAAGCCCCTTGCCGCGCAGTCCCGCAATGCGCACCCACTCCATCGGAAAGCCGTTTGCCGGCACCACGCGCGACTCCATGCTGCCGGGCACACCCAGCCACACCACAGCCACGCCGCGCTCGCGCAGCACCTTCGCCACCGCGAGCGCGGGAAATACGTGGCCGCCGGTGCCGCCCGCCATGATCAGAACCGGGGCGCCGATCATCGGGCGCTCCCTGGCAAGCGCATCACGGCGGAGCGCGATTTGCATTTGACCTCGTGATAGATCCTCAGCAGCACGCCCAGCCATCCCAAGCTGACGAGCAGGCTGCTGCGGCCGTAGCTAAGCAACGGCAGCGTCAACCCTTTGGTCGGCAACACGCCCATGTTCACGCCGATGTTTACCGTGGCCTGAAGCCCCAGCCACACGGCGAATGCCAATGCCAAGTAGGCTTGAAAATGCAGGCCGGCCTTCGCAGCCATGCGCGAGATCTGGAATGCGCGCCACACAAGGGCGAGAAATAGTGCGATTACGCCGATGACGCCTACCAGGCCGAGCTCCTCGGCCAATACGGCGAACACAAAGTCGGTGTGCGCTTCCGGTAGATAAAATAGTTTCTGCACACTGCTGCCGAGACCCACTCCGAACCAGCCGCCGCGGCCGATGGCGATCAGCGATTGAGTCAGTTGAAACCCGCCGTTGAAGGGGTCGTCCCATGGATGCATGAATCCGGTGATGCGCTTCCAGCGATAGGCCGAGGTCAGCGCCAGCGCGACGAATGCGAGGGCCAGCAGAGAGACCGCCAGCAGCACGTAACGCAGGCGTGCCCCGGCGACGAATAGCACCGCAAATCCGGTCGCCATCAGCACCGTGGCGGCGCCGAAATCCGGCTCGCAAAGCAGCAGACCCCCGGCGACGATCAGCAACGCGACCGGTTTGGCGAGACCCGGCCACGTCTGTTCGAGTTCGGCGCGCTTGCGCACGCAGTAGCTGCACACCCAGGTCAGCACCAAGACCTTGGCCAGCTCCGAGACTTGAAAATTCATCGGTCCGATCCGCATCCAGCGGCGGGCGCCGTTGATCTTCGCGCCAAGACCCGGAATCAGCACCAGCGACAGCAGCAGTCCCGCCAAGAGCAGCAGCGCGAAGCTGTACTTGTCCCACAGTTCGACCGGGATCCGCGTGAGGCACCACGCCGCGCCCAGGCCGAAAACTCCGAACACAAACTGTCTTTCGAAAAAATAAAACGGATCGCCCAAGCCCTGTGCGGCGATCGACATGGAGGCCGAGGTCACCATGATGAGCCCGACCAACAACAAGGCGGCGACCAATCCGAGCGTGACGGTGTCCCACGCAAACGGCATGCGTTCGCGCGCCCGCATTCCGTATGTCATGGTGGTCGCAGTCACGGCCGCTGCCCGGCTAACCTAAGCACCGCTGCAGCGAAGACATCGCCGCGATGGCCGTAGTCGCGAAACATATCGAAACTTGCGCAGGCAGGCGACAAGAGAACCGTCTCCCCCGGACGCGCGGCATGCAGCGCGGCGGCCACGGCTTCCTGCATCGTCGCGGCGTTCTCGATCGTGCACACGCCTTGCAGCGCTCGCGCGATGACCGGTGCGTCCTTACCGATCAATACGCAGTGCCGAACTTTGCCGTGAAAGGCCGCGGCGAGCGGCGTGAAGTCCTGGCCCTTGCCCTCGCCTCCCGCGATCATCACCAGCGGCGGCTGGATCCCGGCGACCGCAGCGGCGGTCGCACCCACATTCGTCCCCTTCGAATCGTCGATGAAACGCACCCCCGCGACGTCCGCGACCCACGCAGAGCGGTGCGGCAGGCCCGGGAACGTCTCCAACGTCTCGAGCATGGCGTGCATCGGCAAGCCCGCCGATTCGCCCAGAGCAAGTGCCGCCAGCGCATTGCCGGCATTGTGCAGACCGCTGATCTTCATGCGTGCGGCGTCCAGCAAGCGCTCGCCGCGCCGCGCCAACGCGATTTGCGCGCCGGCGCGCAGCAGCGTGTAGTCCGCATCCGCGCGCATGGTCGAAAACGTCACGGTCCGCGCGGCGTCGCGGCGCATGCAGGCGACCCAGGGGTCGTCCGCATTCAGAACCACCGTCGCCGCCTTGGCAAAGATTCGCGCCTTGGCGCGCGCATATGCCTCAACGGACGGATAGCGGTCCATGTGATCGGCGGTGACATTGAGCACCACGCCGGCCAACAGCTCGAGCGAGGAGGTGGTTTCCAGCTGGAAACTCGACAGCTCCAACACGTATAGATCGGGGACCGGCTGCTCCAGGAGGTCCAGCACCGGGACACCCAAATTGCCGCCGGCAAGCACTCGCCGTCCTGCCGCAGCGGCCATTTGCGCTACCAAGCTCGTCACCGTGCTCTTGCCGTTGGTCCCGGTAATACCGATCACCGGCGCCCGCACCGCGCGAGCAAACAGCTCCACGTCACCCACAATCTCGATACCCCGGGCGCGCGCCTGGCGCGCAATGGGCTCTTCGAGGGATACGCCGGGCGACATCAGCAGCTGCGAGGCTCCGTCGAGCAAGCCTAAGTCGAATCCGCCGAGTCGAATATCGATCGCGGCGGCAACGCCGCCGAGGTCCGCAAGCCCCGGCGGCGTCCGCCGCGAATCGGTAGCGCTGACCGCGACGCCGCGTTTTGCTAAATAGCGCAAGCACGATGCTCCTGTCTTGCCCAGCCCCACTACGACACTGCTCATCAGCGGATCTTCAAGGTCGCAAGCCCCGCCAGCACGAGCAGGAAACTGATGATCCAAAAGCGCACGATGACTTTCGGCTCGGCCCAACCCTTGAGCTCGAAATGATGATGGATCGGCGCCATGCGAAATATTCGCTTGCCCGTGAGCTTGAAGGAGGCCACCTGCAACATCACGGATACGGTCTCGAGCACGAATACGCCGCCCATCACGAACAGCACGATCTCCTGACGAACGATCACGGCGATGGTTCCCAAGGCGGCTCCGATTGCCAACGCGCCGACATCGCCCATGAACACTTGCGCCGGATAAGAATTGAACCAGAGAAATCCGAGGCCCGCGCCCACCAAAGTGGCGCTGAAGATGAGCACTTCGCCGACGCCGGTGATGTAGGGAATCTGCAAGTAGGTCGCGAACTTGAAATTGCCGGTTGCGTACGCAAATACGCCGAGGGCGGCCGCCACCATCACCGCCGGCATGATCGCAAGGCCGTCGAGACCGTCGGTCAGATTCACGGCATTGCTCGTGCCGACGATGACGAAGTAGGAAAATGCGAGGAACCCCAGCGTGGACATCGGCACCACCACGGTCTTGAAGAACGGGACGTACAGCGATGTTTCGGCCGGAGACTGATGCAAACTGTGCAAAGCGAACGCCGCGCACAAGCCGGCCACCGATTGCGCGCAGTATTTATAGCGCCCCGCCAAGCCCTTGGTGTTTCCCACCACCAATTTCAAGTAATCGTCGTAGAAACCGATTAAACCGAACGCGAAAGTGGTCAGCAGCAAAATCCAGACGAATCGGCTGGAAAGATCCGCCCACAACAAGGTTCCCAGCCCCATCGCCACCAAGATAAGTCCGCCGCCCATGGTGGGCGTTCCGGATTTCTGCAAATGCGATTGCGGTCCGTCGCTGCGCACTTGCTGTCCGATCTGGTAACGGCTCAGCATCGCAATCATGTGCGGGCCGATGAACAGAGCCAGCGCGAGCGCGGTCATCGCCGCGAGAATGCCTCGCAGCGTCAGATATTGAAAGACATGGAAGGCCGTGTGGTACTTCGCGAGATATTCAGTGAGGTAAAGCAGCATCGGGTTAGCTCGCTCGCATCATGCGACCCGCTCCGCCGCCACCGCCCGTGAGCGCATCGACGACTCGCTCCAGGCGGTTGATGCGCGAGCCTTTGACCAGCACCGTAACGCCCGGCGATAGCTCCGCCTGCAGCCTGCGGATCAAGGAATCGACATCCGAAAACCATTCGGCTCCCGACCCAAATGTCTCGGCCGCCCGCGAACTCTGCGGCCCGACGGCGAACAGTCGCTTGACGCCGCAATTGCGCGCGTATGCGCCCATGTGGGCGTGACTGTCCGAGGTGTGCTCTCCCAACTCCGCCATGTCGCCGAGCACCAGCCAGGTCGCGCCGCTCATCGAGCGCAACACCTCGAGGCCTGCGCGCACGGAACTTGGATTGGCATTGTAGGAGTCGTCGATGATCCGGCTGTCGCGGGCACCGGCCTTCAGCTGCAGGCGCCCCGATACGGCTCGAAACTCGGCGAGGCCGGCGGCAATGTCATCGATGGACGCGCCCGCGGCGCTCGCCGCGCTCGCCGCCGCCAACGCATTGGCAATATTATGAGAGCCGGCCGCCAGCAGCTTGATGCGGCGTTCCCCTAGCGGGCACACCAGCGTGAACCGCATCGTGAATTCCCCGTGCTCGATCGCCTGAGTCGAGTCCTTGGCGGTGAAATCCGCGGCCGCATGGACGGCGAAACTGATGATGCGCGACGCCTTGGCCACGCCGCGCCAGTAGCCGGCATACGCGTCATCGGCATTGATGATTGCGGTTGCCCCGGGCTCAAGGCACGCGACCGTCTCGCCCTCGCCCTCGGCGACTCCGTCAAGATTGCCGAAACCCTCCAGATGCTCCGCACCGGCGTTGGTGATCAAGCCCACCGTGGGCCTTGCGATATGCATCAGCTCAGCGACATCGCCGATGCGATTCGCGCCCATCTCGACCACGGCGCTGCGATGCGATGCCTCCAGCCGCATCAGCGTCAAGGGGACGCCGATATGATTATTGAGATTGCCGTGCGTCGCCATGCAAGGACCCAAGCGCGACAAAATGGCCGCGGTCATTTCCTTGGCCGTGGTTTTGCCGTTGCTGCCCGCCACGGCGACGATGGGCAGCTTGAATTCGGCGCGCCAAGCGCGCGCCAATTGCTGCAACCCCCGCAATGGATCGGCGACCACCACCTGCGGCAGCACCACGGACGCCGCTCGATCGACGATGGCCCCGATGGCGCCGCGCGCCGCGGCGGCCGCGACGAACTCATGGCCGTCGAAGCTCGGGCCGCGCAGCGCGACAAACAGCGCGCCGTGCCTAAGCGTGCGGCTGTCCGTCGACACCACACCGTACGGATGATCGTCGCCGACCAGCCGGCCGCCCAGGGTTTGCGCCGCTTCAAGCAGAGTCCGCTTCATGCTGCGGCCCCTAGGTAACGCAGCGCCTCGCGACGGTCGCTGAAGCTGCGCCGCGTCTCGCCGTAGATCTGGTAATCCTCGTGGCCCTTTCCGGCGATGAGCACCACGTCGAGCGGCGCCGCTTCGCGCAATGCCGTCGCGATCGCCTCGCCTCGGTCGTGAATGACCCGCGAGCTGCGGGACTTGATGCCGCCGGCAATTGCCCGCGTAATGGCTTGCGGATCCTCGGAGCGCGGATTGTCGTCCGTGACGATGATTTCATCGGCAAGCTCGTCGGCAATGGCGCCCATCATCGGGCGCTTGCCGGGATCGCGGTCGCCGCCGCAACCGAACACACACCACAGGGCGCCGCTGCAATGCTCGCGTAGCGCGCCCAGGGCCTTGGCAAGCGCGTCCGGCGTATGCGCATAGTCGATGACCGCCAAGGGCTTGCCGCACGCGGCAGGCTCGACGACCTCCATGCGCCCCGGAGCCGCCGTGCACTGCGCCAGCGCCGAGGCCGCCTCTTGCAGCGTGAATCCCAAGGACGTGAGGCAGGCAAGCACGACGACGGAGTTCTCGGCGTTGAACCGGCCCAACAGCTTGGTGCGCAGATTGAGCGAACCGAAGCTGCCGTCGATTTGCATCGAGATTCCCTGCATATCGACCGCCACGCTGCTGGCATGCAAGGTGCGTTCGGCCAGCCATGCCGAGTCGCCTGCGCCGATCCAAACTGCGGTGAGCGGCGCGCGGCCGGCAAACTGCCGCGCCAATTCGCGGCCGAACGCATCGCCGATATTGATGACTACGTGCTGTAATTCCGGCAGGTTGAGCAAGCGCGCCTTGGCCTCGCCGTAGGCCTGCATGGACGGGTGATAGTCCAGATGATCGCGGCTCAAATTGGTGAATGCGGCGCAGTGAAATCGCACGCCGGCGACGCGATCCTGATCCAGCGCATGGGAAGACACCTCCATTGCGACATCGCGCACGCCGCTGTTGCGCAGCTGGGCAAGTTCGCGGTGCACGGTGACCGCATCGGGCGTGGTGTGCGTCGGCCGCTCGAGCGCCGCGATGCGGCCCCAACCCAAGGTGCCCGCGTACGCGGCCTCCATGCCGAGGCGCTCGAGACACTGCGTCAACAGGTAAGCGCAGGTGGTCTTGCCGTTGGTTCCGGTGATCCCGACGACGCGCAACTGCGAGGACGGCCAACTGAAGAAGCGGTCGGCAATGCGCCCCACCAATTTCGCGAGTCCCGGCACCGGCGCCGCAAGCACCGACGCCGGTAATTCGGGCGACTCGACATCGTCGGCGGGCTGCCACAGCACAACGCTGGCGCCGCGCGCCGCGGCCTCTGCGGCGAAATTGAGCCCGTGAGATTTGCGGCCGGGCAAAGCGAAAAACAAGCTCCCGGCGCGCGCCTCGCGGCTGTCCAGGGTCAGGTCGGTAACCACGGCGGCGCAGGGCGGAACCGGCGCGATGCCATCGAGCAGCCATAAGAGCGATACGTTCATGGCCCTTCGTTCGCCTGCACCAGGGTCGTCGCGGGCACGTTCTGCAGATCGTCCGGCGGGATGTCCATGAGGCGCAATGCGCCCGACATGACGTTCGAGAACACCGGCGCCGCCACCGTGCCGCCCTGGGCCAACGTGCCGCCCTGCTGCACATCCCGGCTCGGCTCATCGATCACCACCACCGTGGCCAGTTTCGGGTGCGACGCCGGCACCAAGCCGGCAAATACCGCCATGATCCTGTCGGTGGAATAGCCGCCGGCAATCGATTTGAACGCGGTACCCGTCTTTCCGGATACCCGATAGCCGATGATCGATGCGCGAACGGCAGTGCCGCCTTTTTCGACCACCTGTTCCATCAGCTGTATCAGCTCCGAGCACACTTTGGGGTCCAGTACCCGCTCTCCCGGCACCGGGCCGGAGAGGCGCTCGAAGGAAATGGGCCGCATCACGCCCCCGGCGCCGATGGTCGCGTAGGCATGCGCGAGCTGTAGCGGAGTTACCGAGATTCCGTAGCCATGCGAGAGCGTGGCGATGCCGATCGGCCGCCAGTGCGAATAATTGCTCAACATGCCGGCCGATTCGCCGGGAAAACCGCTGCCCGTCACCCGGCCGAAGCCCAAACTAGTGAGCGTGTTCCAGATTTGTTCGGGCTTGAGCGAGAGTGCGACTTTCGCCGTGCCGACGTTGCTCGACTTGGCCAGTATGGTCGCCAGATCGATCGCGCCGAGGTCGTGCTCATCCTCGAACACCTTGATGCCGACCTTCACGAAACCCGGCGAGGTATCCACCACGCTGTCCGGACGATACTGACCCGAGGCCAACGCGGCGGCGATGATGAACGGCTTGATGCTCGAACCGGGCTCGAAAATATCGGTCGCCGCACGGTTGCGGTACAGATCCGGCTTGAGTTGCTCGCGGTCGTTGGGGTTGTACGACGGTTGATTGACCATCGCCAGCACTTCGCCGGTATCGACGTCGATTACGATGACCGAGCCCGCGCGGGCACTGTATTCCTGCATCGCCGACTTCAGCTCGCGATACGCCAGATACTGAATGCGCAGATCGATGCTGGAGACCAGATCGCCGCCGGGCCGCGGCGCGCGGATGCTCTCGACGTTCTCAACGTAACGCCCGTACATGTCCTGGATGACGCGCTTCGCGCCATCCTCGCCGTTCAACAATTGATCGTATCCGAGCTCGAGGCCCTCTTGACCCTGATCGTCGACGGTGGTGAAGCCGACCACATGTCCGGCGACCTCTCCCGCCGGATAGTAGCGGCGGTACTCGCGCATTAGGTACACGCCGGGTATTCCGAGCGCCTTGATGCGGGCCGCTTGATCGGGCGGCATGTGGCGCACCAAGTACAGGAACTCGCGATCGAGATTGCTGGTAATGCGCCGCGCCAGAGTCTCTTGGTCTTGCTTCAAGGCCCGCGCGAGCTTCGGCAGCTGATCGATATTGTCGTCGAGTTCCTGTGGATTCGCCCAAACGCTGTCCACGGGTGTGCTGAGCGCGAGCGGCTCGCCGTAGCGATCGGTGATCGCGCCGCGATGCGCGGCGATTTTGACCACTCGCATCGAACGATCGTCGCCCTGCTTGGCGAGAAAGCCGTGATCCACCAGTTGCAGCTCGATCGCCCGCGCGGCGAGCCCCACCGCGCCAAGCGCCACCAGGCCTAGAACCAACGTGGAGCGCCAGCGATAGCTCTTCGCCTGCGCGTCGGATTCGCTCGGCCGTAATTTCACTGCCGCACGATCCGCACATCGCGCGTCTGCGGAAGATTCATCTGCAATTTGGAGTTCGCCACTCGTTCGACGAATGCATGCGAGGACCAATAGCTCTGCTCCAACTGCAGGCGGCCCCATTCCATTTCGAGCGAATCGCGCTCGGCATTGAGCTTTTCAAGGTGCACGAACATGTTCCGCGCCTTGTGCCGCGCGTAGATCACTTGCACGGCGGTGCCCAGCACGGCGAACCATAGGATCGGCAAAGCGATCATCAGAAATTTGCGGATTCTCATGCGGCTTTTCCTTGATCGAGACGCTCTGCAACACGCAGCCGCGCGCTGCGGGCGCGCGGGTTGAGCGCGCTCTCATCGTCGTCTGCCTGGACGGACTTGCCCACCAACTTGAGCTTCGGACGGGCGCGGGCCGGCACGTCGGGCAAGCCGGCGTACATAGGATCGGTCAGCGAGTGGCGGCGCATGAATTGCTTGACCATGCGGTCCTCCAGCGAATGGAAACTGATGACGGCAAGTCTGCCGTGCGGCGCCAAGCGCTCCAGCGCCGAGTCCAACGCAAGCTCGAGTTCCTCGAGTTCCCGATTCACATGGATGCGCAGCGCCTGAAAGACCCGCGTTGCGGGATGCTTGTGCCGCTCGCGGGTACGACAGACCCGTGAGATCAAATCGGCGAGCTGCAGCGTGCGCTCGAAGGGCTTCGACAGGCGGTCCGCGACGATCGCGCGCGCGATGCGCGGCGCGTGGCGTTCCTCGCCGAACTCACGGAAGATCCGCACTAGCTCGCGCTCCGGCGCGCCATTCACGATGTCGGCCGCGCTCGCGCCCTCGCCTGCCGTCATGCGCATATCAAGGGGTCCGTCCTGCATGAAGCTGAAGCCGCGCGTCGCGTCGTCGAGCTGCGGCGATGAGACGCCCAAATCGAAAAGAATGCCGTCGAATCGCAGACCGGGGCGCACCTGATCGGCACAGACCGCGAGCGCAGAGAACGGCGCGAGGAAANNAAAATCGCGACCCGCGCATCGGCGCCGAAACGGGCCGTGGCCTGCGCCACGGCCGCGGAATCACGGTCGAGGCATAGCAAACGACCGTTCGCGATTAGCTTCTCCAAAATCGCCCCTGCGTGTCCGCCTCGACCAAAAGTGGCATCCATGTAGGTGCCGCTCGCCTGTATGTTCAACGCCGCCAGTACCTGAGATAGCAGTACCGGCGTATGAACCCCCGCAATGTCTTGCACCGCGCCGACCGGCTAGAACGACAGCGTGTCAAGTTCGGCGGGCAAGTCGGTGCTGGTTTCCGCACTCGCCAGCCATTCATCGCGCCGCTCGTTCCACCTCGCCTCGTCCCACAATTCGAACCTCAACCCCTGGCCGATCAGCATGGCGTCGCGCGTCAGCTGCCCGAACTCGCGTAAATTCGCCGGCAACAACAGGCGCCCGTGCCCGTCCAGTTCCAGATCGGTGGCGTGGCCGATCATCAATCGCTGCAGGCGCCTCACCTGCGGGTTCAGCGTCGGCAATCGGTTTAGTTTTCGCTCGATCTCTTCCCAATCGGGCATGGGATAAATGAGCAGGCACTGGTCTTTGTCGACCGTGACCACCAGGTTGCCGCCGCAACGCTCCTGCAGCCGCTCTCGATACCGGGTCGGCATGACCAACCGGCCTTTCACGTCGAGAGTTAACTTATTGGCGCCCCGAAACATGATTGGATGGGCCTGGCGACCCATTCTCTCCCACTTTTTCCCACCGGACGCCACTATAGGGAGCGCCGACTCGAACTGTCAACGCCTTAAGTTAAAAAAAACCCGTGCCGACAGTGACTTAGGTCACGTTTTGATAGTGTTCGCGACCTGCCGGCCTTGAGTCTGTTTCGAATCAATCTGTTAGGGGATCTTTTTGGAAAGACCTGCATGCGAAGTTGGTGGCTAACTTCGGCGAACCTCGATGATCATGCTGTCTTTGTGCTCGCGCAGCGAGCAACTGTCCCCGGGGATGTCCTACACCCCCGTTGAACGGGCGCGTTAGCGCTAAAAAAGGAGTCGGCCGTTAAGCCGGGTTCTGTCGTGGGCAGTCATTCCTCTGGGATGCGCGTCGCCGCGCAGCTCTAGCGACCTACCCGGAAGCCCCCATGCGGGCCACATGGCGCGGCCAAAGGCCGCTTGCTTCCCTATTTGGTCTTGCTCCAGGTGGGGTTTGCCGTGCCGAGAGTGTTGCCACCCGCGCGGTGCGCTC
>PKXS01000116.1 GCA_003132425.1 Gammaproteobacteria bacterium
CCATATCCCGGGGAGTCTCTCGCTGCCGCTGGATCAGCTCAGCGACCCGAAGACCAAGACCGTGCTGCCGCCCGACGCTCTGGCGGCGAAGTTCCGTGCCGCCGGGCTCGACCCGGCCAAGCCGACGATCTCGAGTTGCGGCTCCGGCGTCACCGCCTGCGGCCTCGCCTTCGGTATGCATCTGCTCGGCTGGGCCGAGCCCGNNNGCCCGGCCATGACGGGTTTTTATATAGCCGCGTTCACGGCGCGCGGGGGATCGGAGGAGCGGCTGCGCTCTCCGCCGCCTCGGCCTCGCGCGTGGCGTGGTGGTCCTCGGCGATCAGCATGTAGACCGCCGGCACGACGAAGAGCGTGAACAGCGTGCCGATGGAAATGCCGCTGGCGATGACGAGGCCCATGTCGAAGCGCGACACCGCGCCCGCTCCCGAGGCGACGATGAGCGGCGTCACGCCGAGCACCATCGCCGCCGTGGTCATCAGGATCGGCCTAAGCCGGATGCCGCAGGCGGCCTCGATCGCCTCGCGCTTCGACTTGCCCTGACTCTGCATGTCGTTGGCGAATTCGACGATCAGGATGCCGTGCTTGCTGATCAGCCCCATCAACGTCACCAGCCCGACTTGGGTATAGATATTCAGAGTCGCGCCGCCGACACCGATCGCGATGAAGAGCAACGCACCGGCGATGGACAGAGGCACGGAAATGAGAATGACCAGGGGGTCGCGGAAACTCTCGAACAGGGCGGCGAGCGCCAGGAATACCACGATGATGGCGAAGCCGAACGTCGCCATGACGCCGCCGGACTCCTGCACAAATTGCCGGGCCTGGCCGCCGTAGTCGACCGAATAGCCCTGCGGCAAGGTGCGCGCAGCGAGGCCCTGAAGATATTTCAACGCATCGTCCAGCGAGACGCCCGGCGACATGACACCGGAGAGGGTGGCCGCGTTCAGCTGTTGAAAATGATTGAGTGTCTCCGGAACGGTCACCGGACGAATGCTCGCAATGGTGGACAGCGGGATCGATACCCCGCCGATCGTCGCCACGGGATAGTTCAGCAACTGATCCACGTTCAGGCGCGAGACTCGATCGACTTGCGGAATGACCTTGTATGAACGGGTGTCCATGCTGAAATAATTGACGTAGCCGCCGCCCAACAAGCCGCCGAGCGCTGTTCCCACCTGATTCATCGACAGCCCCAGCTGTGCGGTCTTGTCGCGGTCGATGTCGATCACGGATTGCGGCAGGTCGTATTTCAGATCCGTGTCGAAGAACATGAACATGCCGCTCTTGAGGGCCTCGGCAAGGAACGCCTGGGACACGTCGTTCAAGCGAGCGGCGGGCTCGGTGGTCTTGATCGCGAATTGTATCGGCAGTCCGAATGCGCCGGGCAGCGATGGCGGCTGGAATACCGCAATCTTTTGTCCCGCGATGGTGTTCGCTTTCTGCTGCAAAATCTGTTGGATCCGATCCGTGCCCATTTTGCGCTGATTGCGCGGCGGAAATGCCAGACCCGTGATTGACTGGCCGGGGGCATCGATTTGAAACACGTGCTGGGGCTTCAATTCGCGGGTCGCCATGTCGAAGGTCTCGGTGTCATACAGCGCTTTGCCTTGCAGCGTTGCGTTGGGCGCCGAGGTCGAGAACATGAGCACGAATCCCTGGTCTTCCTGCGGCGCCAGCTCGCTTTTCGCGCTGCCGTACAGAAAGAAGATGCTGCCGAGCACGATGAATATGAACACGGCAGTAACCGGCGTATATCCCAAACTACGCTCGAGCCGAGCTTGGTACCAGGTGCGCACGCGATCGAATCGCCGGTCGATGTATTTTACAAGCCGCGTCTCCCAGTCGTCGTGGCCGGCAGTGTGCGCCTTCAACAAACGTGAGCACATCATCGGCGATAGGGTCAATGCGATGACGGCGGAAACCGTCACGGCTCCCGCCAGGGTGAATGCGAATTCAACGAACAGGGCGCCGGTGAGTCCGCCCTGAAATCCGATCGGCACGAATACCGCCAACAGAACCGCCGTCATTGCAACGATCGGACCGGCAAGTTCGTGCGCGGCCTGGCTCGCCGCCGCCACCGGCGCCATGCCGCCCTCCAGATGGCGATTGACGTTTTCGACCACGATGATCGCGTCATCGACCACCAGCCCGATGGCGAGCACCAAGGCGAGCAACGTCAGCAGATTGATCGAAAACCCGAGCGCCAGCATGATCGCCAAGGTGCCGACCAGCGACAGGGGAATGGCGACGACCGGGATCAACACCGAGCGCAGCGAGCCGAGGAACGCGAAAATGACCAGCATCACGATGACCAATGCTTCGAGCAGCGTGTTCACCACTTCGTGGATCGAGCTATTCACGAAGTCGGTCGTATCGTAGACGATGGTGCCGTTGAGGCCCTGCGGCAGCTGCGCCTTGATCTCGGGAAACACGGCGCGGACGCCGCCTATGACGGTCAGAAGATTTGCGCTGGGCGCAATTTGAATCCCGATGAATACGCCGCTGCGGCCGTCAAAGGCGACGCGCGCCTCGTAGCTGTCCGCGCCCAACGTGACTTCGCCCAAATCGCTCAACCGAATGTTGCTGCCGTTGACTTGCTTGACGACCAGATTGCGGAATTCGTTCAAGCTGTGCAGGCTGGTGGTCGAGGTCAGGGTTACCTGGACCATCTGCCCCTTGGTATTGCCGATCGCAGAAATATAGTCGTTATTGGCGAGCGCGGCCGAGACGTCGCTCGCCGTCAGGCCATACGCCTGCAATTTCTTAGGATCGAGCCAGGCGCGCAGCGAGAAGTACTGACCACCCAAGATCTCCGCGGTCTGAACGCCCTCGACAGCCTGCAATTTCGGCACCACCACTCGCTGCAAGTAATCGGTGATTTGATTCGGCGCCAGCGTGGGGCTCGAAAAGCCCATGTACAAGGCGTCCGTGGTTTGGCCGACTTTGACGCTGATCGCCGGCTGCTGGGAGCCGATGGGGAGCTGATTGAGGACCGAGTTGACCTTGATGTTGATCTCGGCGGCGGCCCGGGAGCTGTCGTAGTTCTGGCGCAAATTTACCGTGATGGTGCTGGTGCCGCTCTGGCTGGTCGACGTCATGTAATCGATGCCGTTCGCCTGGGCGACGGCCGCTTCGATCGGCGTGGTGATGAATCCGGCAATGGCATCTGGATCGGCGCCCGGATAAGCCGTGGAGATGGTAACGACGCCGTTTTCGGTTTTCGGATACTGGAGCACCTGCAGCGAACTATAGGAGCGCAGCCCGACTACGAGGATGGCAAGGCTCACCACGCTCGAGAGAACGGGCCGGCGGATGAAGATGTCGGTGAAGTTCAAGATAAGTCTCGCGCTTACTCGTTCGGCGGAGTTGGATGGGCGTCGTTGGTCGGCGTGACGCTGTTATTCACGATCACCGGCGAACCGTTGCGCAGCTTCATTTGACCCGCGGTCACGATCACCTCGCCGGCCGCAATGCCGCTACGCACGGCCACCTGGTCGCCGCGGGTCGCGCCCAACTGGACAAAGCGCTGCTGCGCCGCCAAGCTTGGCTTGCCCTTACCGTCCACCCCGCTGTGCTGCACGACGAATACCGTGTCCCCATAGGGGTTGTAGACGATTGCTGTCTGCGGCACCGTGATCTCGGTCGTCTCGGCGCCGTTGTCGATTTCGACGTTCGCGTACATCCCCGGAACGAGGCGCCGGTCCGCATTACGAAATGACGCCCGCACCTGGACGTTGCGGCTGGCCATGTCGACTTTGGAATTGATCGATGTGATCGTGCCGCTGAATCGCGTCCCCGGATAGGTATCCACCGTCGCTGCCGCCGCTTGATCGGTTTTTAGGCGGGCGAGTTCCTGCTGGGGAACATAGAAATCGATGAGAATGGGATCGAGCGCCTGCAGCGTCACGATCGTTGCGCCGGCCGTCAGGTACTGGCCCTCGTCGATTTGCCGAATTCCGAGCTTGCCAGCGAAGGGTGCCCGCACGGTTTTTTCCTCGATCAGCGCCTGTTGGGCCGCCACTTGCGCCCGCGCCGATTTCAACGCGGACACGTCGCTGTCCAGAGTCGCCTGACTGATCGCCTGCGCCGCGAATTGCTCTTGATCGCGCTTGTACGTTTGCTCCGCCAGCACGGCCGCGGCTTGCAACTGCTCGAGTTTCGCCGGGTCGTCGTACGGCCGGAGTTTGAGCAGGACGGCGCCGGCCGCTACCTCGCTGCCCGACTCGAAGCGGATCTCATCGACGATGCCGGACGCTTGCGCGGCGAGATCGGCGCCGCGCACGGCACGCAAGGTGCCGGAAGCCTGCGTCCGCCCCTGCCAACTCATCGCGGCCGCGGCGATAGTCGACACGGTTTGCGGCGCCGTCGCGGCGGCGCCCATGTACTTCGCCATCATCTTGCCCTTGAAGAGATTCCACCCGAAGATGCCCCCCAAGATCACCGCCGCCACGATGAAGAGAATCACAAGAGGCTTGATCATCGCCTTAGGCGTGGCCTTCGCTCTGCCGTCGGCGGTTCCGAATTCCGTAGTGCTCACAATGACCCCTTGCAACAATCAGTTGAATTTCCCGCGACATCGCTGCGGTTCCACCACCCGCCGCCCAGTGCTTGAAAGAGCGCCGCCGTGTCGGCGAAGCGCTGCGCGCGCGCCTTGATCAGCCCGACGGCCGCCGTTTGATAGGTTTGTTCCGAACTCAAGACTTGAACGTAGCTCGCCGCACCGCTTTTGTATTGCGCCTGCACCAGAGTCAGGCTGTCGGCGGCCGCACGCTCGGCGGTGGTTTCGGCCGCGAGCGTGTCCGCATCCGCTTGCAGCGCGTACAGGGTGTCCGCTACGTTTTGAAATGCGGTGATGACGGTGGCCTGATAGTTGGCGGCCGCTTCTTGGGCTGCGGCGACCGCGGCGCGGCGCTGATGCACCAGTTGCCCGCCCTTGAATATGGGCTGAGTGAGGGAGCCGATGAGACTCCAGACGTTGGAGGCCGGTGAGAATAAATTCGAAAATGACCCGGCCTCGGCGCCGTAGCTGGCGGTGAGCGTGATCTGCGGCAACAGATTGGCCGTGGCGACCCCGACTTGAGCTGTGGCCGCATGCAGCAGTGCCGAATACTCGCGCACGTCCGGACGCTGCTCGACCAGTTTGGAGGGCAGCGTCACAGGCAAGCTTTGCGGCATGCTCAGCGAGTCGAGATTGAATTCCGCGCCCGTGTAGTCGGCGGGCAGGGAACCGATGTATGCCGCCAGTTGATTGCGTTGCTGCGCGAGCTGGCTGCGCAAGGGCGGTAGAGTGGCGAGCGTGCCTTGCAGCGTCGCTTGCTGTTGCAATACATCGGCACGCGATGCGCCGCCGGCGGTCACGCGCCGCTGGATGATCTCGAGTTGGGTCTGCTGAGAGCGCGCAATCTCTTCAGTCGCCGCGACCTGCGCGCGCAGCGAAGCCTCGCTAACCACCGCCGTCACGATGTTCGCCGTGAGGGTGAGATAGCTGGCTTCCAGTGAAAATTGCTGGTATTCAGCCTGCGCCTGCAACGCTTCGACTTGACGGCGCGTGCCGCCGAACGCATCGAGCGTATAGGAGACATTGACCGAGGCGCTATCGAGATTGTAGAAGTAGGACGCCGGGAATCCAGGGATGCCCAAAGCGGCCCCGGACGCCTTCTGGCGTTGCGCGCCGACGGCCCCCGACACGCTCGGGTAATAAGCGCCGCGCTGTGCCGCGGCTAACTCGTTTGCTTGCCTGAGGGCCGCTTGCGCCGCCTGCAGCGTGGGGCTATTGGCGAGCGCTCGATCGATGAGCGCATTCAATTGAGTCGATTTAAACAGCGTCCACCATTGGCCGGGAATATCCAGCCCGTCGACGAAGCGCTGCGATTCACCGCCCGGAATTGCCGTGGCGGCGGTTGTCGGTTGTAGCTGACCGGAAGGTGCAAAGCCCGCGGTTTTCGGCGCGGCAGGCGGCTTGAAGTCCGGCCCGACGGCGCAGCCGACGAGTAGGCAAGTGGTCAAAGCCGCCAGACACCGGACTTTGGGCCGGCGCGGAGGGGGGGTCTTAAGGTGATCCATACGAAAAAGTGACATTTGTCATTTTACAATGCAAGAACTACTTACGGAGTAGATATTCATTTGCTAAAATATACCCCATGGAATGGTTAGTATACAAATGAATAATAGCGCGCACCGGCAATGCGAGACCTTGGAGGCCAATTTGCGGCGGCTCAGCGCACGGGTGCCGGACCTACCGATCGCAGGGATCCTGCTGAGCCGACTGATTCAGAATCTCGGCCGTGAAATGGCCAGCATGTTCGAACATCAAATCCGCCCGTTCGGTCTGGCGGAACCGGAGTTTCGCGTCCTGGCGACGTTGTATTCGCAGCCCGATGGAGTTGCCCATCCCAGTGATCTTTGCGCCGGAGCGGCGCAAAGCCCCGCCAACATGTCGCGGATCAGCGATGCCTTGGTCGGCCGAGGCCTCATCACGCGCGTCATGAGCGTTCATGACCGTCGACGCATGGTTCTACGCATTACCGGGCAGGGCGAGGAGTTGGTCCGTCGACTGCTACCGACGTTGTGTGCGCCGCTGCGCGAGCTGTTCAAGGACTTCTCCGATGAAGAGCAGCGGCAATTGATCGCTCAACTGAAGCGTCTTGGCCTGAAATTGGATGAAGGGATGTCGCAGGATATGCCGGAGCGCGCCGAATGAAGATCGGGGCAACCGTGCTGGCCGTTGCCGCGATCTTGAGCGGCTGCGCGGGCATGCCGTCAAAGCCTAAGCCCGTCGCGCTGCCGACGCAGGCTCCGCTCACGGACTTTGGCGCCACCGGTGATGCAGCATGGCCGTCGAAGGAATGGTGGCAGCGGTATCAGGATCCGACCCTCGACAAGTTGATCGCGTTGGGATTGCAGTCCTCGCCGTCGCTCGCGACAGCCCATTCGCGATTCGATTTGGCCCGCCAGTCCGTGCGAGTCGCCGGCGCCGCGGCCGGCGTTCAGGTCACTGCCATAGGCGATATCGAGCGCCAGCGCCTGAGTGATAACGGGCTCATCCCGCCGCAGTTGCTCGGCTTCACTTGGTATAACCAGGCGGACCTGGGTCTGCAAGCCAGCTACACCTTCGATTGGTGGGGCAAGCAGCGCGACTTGGTCGAGGCGGCCATGGACCAAGCACATGCGGCGCAAGCCGAGCGCAGCGCCGCGGCACTGATGCTGACCAGCTCCATCGCCGATACCTATTTCGGCTGGCAGGCCGATCAGGGCCGCCTCGCGCTCGCTCGCGAACGCGAGGCCGTGGTTCAGCGCGAGGGCGCCATCGCGGCGGCTCGCGTGCACGCCGATGTGGATTCTCCGGATAGTTTGCACAATACCGACACGGCGTTGGCGGCCGTGCGCGAGCAAATCGCCAATTTGGAAGGCTCGGCGAAGCTGCGCGTGGTGGCTGTCGCGGCGCTCGTCGGACGCCCTGCAGCAGAATTGCCGCCGCTGCAAGCGAAGTTCCTGCCGTCCATCCCCAACGGCCTTCCGGACAACGTGCGGGTCGATCTAATGTCGCGCCGCGCGGACCTCACTGCCAGCCGCTGGCGCGTGGAAGCGGCCGAGAAGAACTTGGATTCCGCTCGTGCGGAATTCTTTCCGGACATCAGCATCAACGCGCTGGCCGGCCTTTCCAGCATCGATGTCGGGAAATTGATCGAGTACGGCAGCCGGGTGCCCGCGGCCACTGCGGCCATTCACCTGCCGTTGTTCGATTCCGGCCGATTGAAAGCCCATTATGGCGCGACTCAAGCGAGCATCAATTCTGCGGTAGACAGCTACAAGGAAACGCTGGTAAACGCCGCGCGCGATGTGGCGACGCAAGCGTCGTCGTGCGCGGCGCTCTCCGCGCAGCGCACGCAGCGCGCAATCGAGAGCGAGGCCGCACGACAGCTTCAATCCAGCGCGACGGCCCGAGTGCGCCAAGGAGTCGCCGATTCCAGAACGGAGCTCAAGGCGACCGAGGCTTGGATCGAGCAGCGGGACGCGCTTCTGCAACTGGATGCCGCCGCGCTCTCCGCCGACATTGCGCTGCAGCGCGCCCTCGGCGGCGGCTACGAAAGCTCATCAGAAATAGCAAAGGCACCATGAACGCAACTTCCGGCCCTGCAACGACGCAATCCGCTGCCACACCGCCGGCGAGCGGCAACCGGCGCAAGATACTGATCCTCATCGCCGTGATCTTTATCGTATTGGGCCTGCTGTGGGCGCTGTATTGGGTGCTGGTTCTCTCGAAGCGCGAGCAGACCGACGACGCTTACGTCAACGGCAACAAAGTGGTCATCTCGGCGCAGATTCCCGGCACGGTGGTCGCGGTGCTCGCCGACGACACCCAGCTCGTGAAAGCAGGTCAGGTGCTGGTGCGGCTGGATCCGATCGACGCGCAAACCAGCTTGAGCCGCACGGCGAGCGCGCTGGCGCAAACGGTGCGCCAAGTGCGTCAACAAAAGTCCACGGCCGACCAATACGATTCGCTGATCAACACTCGACAATTGGAACTCGAGCGTGCGCAGGCCGATCTTGCCAAGCGCGAGCCCTTGCTGGCGGACAATGCGATTGCTCCGGAAGAGGTGCGTCATGCCCGTGAATCGGTCGATTTGGCGCGGGCTGCCCTGACTCAGGCCAAGCGCCAATCGGCATCGGCGCATGCATTGGTGGAGGGCACCGCGGTGCAGGACAATCCGGCGGTGATGCAAGCCAAAGCCGCATACCGCGACGCGTGGATCACCGCGCAGCGCAACGTCGTGGTTGCGCCGGTGAGCGGCTATGTGGCTGAGCGCAGCGTACAGCTGGGCCAGCATATTCAGGCCGGGCAGGCGCTGATGACCGTGATCCCGCTGAATGCACTTTGGATCGACGCCAATTTCAAGGAAGTGCAGCTGCGAAACCTGCGTATCGGTCAGCCGGCCGAAGTTCGCAGCGATCTTTACGGCGGATCCTATATTTTCCACGGTCATGTGAAGGGCATGTCGGCGGGCACCGGCGCCGCCTTCGCGCTGCTGCCGGCACAAAATGCGTCCGGCAATTGGATCAAGGTCGTGCAGCGTGTGCCGGTGCGAATTCAAATCGACGACAAGGATCTCGAAAAGTCGCCGCTGCGCGTCGGATTGTCCACCACCGTCACGGTCGATACGACCTCGCGCAGTGGTCCGGTGCTCGCGGCCGATACCACGGACCAGTTTGCGGGCGACACTAGCGTGTATACCCTGGATATCGACAAGGCAAACGCCGAAGCCGACGCGATCGTGCATCGCAATCTCGGCATCGATCAGTAACCGCGAGGCAGTCGTGGATGTTCCTGGCGTTGATACCCTTCATCTGGCTCGCAAAACCGCCGTTCACCGGCAGAGGAGCCGACACAGGTCACTGACCGATGCCCCCGATACCGTGTAGCATCCGACACAGGTCACATTTTACAAAGGTAAGGTCAGCGTGAGTGCACCTTATATCGTTGCAGTCGGCGGTACGTTGCGTCCTGGGTCATCGACCGAAAAAGCGATGCGACATGTACTGGTTGCCGCTCAGCGAGCGGGGGCGCGCACCAAGCTCATTAGCGGTCCCTCGCTGCAATTGCCCTTGTACCAGCCTGAAATCGCCGAGCGCAGCGATGCGGCGCGGGATCTGATCGCGGAACTTGCGAAGGCAGACGGCATTATTTTGGGATCGCCCGGTTATCACGGCAGCATTTCCGGGCTCGTTAAGAATGCCTTGGACTATGCGGAAGACTTGCGCTGGGATAAGCGGCCGTATTTCAGCGGGCGGGCGGTCGGATGCATCGCAACCGCGGGCGGATGGCCGGGTGCGGTCAATACCTTGGGCGCGCTGCGCGACATCGTTCACGCGCTGCGGGGTTGGCCGACGCCGATGGGCGCCGCGATCTATTCGACGGAAAATGTCTTCGACGATGACGGCAGCTGTTTGGTGCCACGGGTCGCTCAGAGCCTGGAGTTGATCGCCGACGAAGTCATGAGTTTTGTCCGGTTGCCGCAGATTGCGTGACACGCAGTCGCGCCGCGATGGTTGGTGAACGGGCTCCCACCGGCATCCTCGCGATGATGGGGGTTGCGTCATTGCTGGCCGGTTGCGCGGCAGGGCCCCCTGTCGAGGGGCCATCCATCACAGCGGCACAGGCACGCGCCGAGATCGACCGGTCCATACCGCGCGCCGTGTCGGACCGCAGCGGCTGGGCTGCCGACTTGTACGCCGGATTTACGGCACTGGCCATAGAGCCCAGCCGCGACAATATCTGTGCGGTCGTCGCCGTGATCCAGCAGGAGTCGGGTTTTCACGTCGACCCTGTGGTACCCGGATTGGGCGTCATTGCTTGGCGGGAAATTGACGCGCGCGCCGAGCGCGCAGGCGTGCCACAGCTGCTCTTGCATAGCCTCTTGCAGCTGAAGTCCTCGACTGGACGCACCTACGGAGAGCGCATCGATCGTGCACGGACGGAAAAAGAACTCAGCGACATCTATGAGGACTTTATCGGGGCCGTGCCCCTGGGTCAGCCCCTGTTCGCCGACCGAAATCCGATTCGCACCCGCGGGCCCATGCAAGTCAACGTGGCCTTTGCCGAGCAGTACGCCGCGCTCAAAACTTACCCCTACCCGGTGCGGGTGAGCATCGCCGATGAGGTGTTTACGCGCCGCGGGAGCCTGTATTTCGGCATCGCCCATCTACTGGACTATCCCGCGGCATACGATCGGTATCTGTATCGCTTCGCCGATTACAACGCGGGCCAATATGCGAGCCGCAATGCCGCCTTTCAAAGCGCCGTCAGCAGCGCCTCCGGCATTGCGCTCGCTTCCGACGGCGCGCTGCTGCCGCACGGCGCTGCAATACGGACCGGAGACACCGAGCTGGCATTGCGGGCGATGGCGGGGCGCCTGAACCTCAGCGAAAGCGCGATTCACAGCTCCCTCGAGCAGGCCAGGACCAAAGGCTTCGAACTAACGCCGCTGTACCGGAGGGTCTTCGAACTTGCCGATCAGTCGGCTGCACGGCCGCTGCCGCACGAGTTGGTGCCGCACATCCAGCTACACGGTCCGAAACTCACCCGATCTTTGACGACGGCGTGGTACGCGAACCGAGTCGAGGAGCGCTTCGAACGCTGTTTGACAAGGTAGGTGCGGTGCTCTGCCAACCGCCGCCGAGAGCTTTCACCAGCAACACGCTGGCGTTCATGCGCCGCAATTGAATGGTCACTGCGGCCAGCTGCGCCTGGAGGGATGTATTTTCCGTCGAGGCGACTTCAAGATACGTCACCAATCCGGCCTTGTAGCGAAACTGTGCCTGCTGCAATGCTTTGCCGGTGGCCGTCACCGCCGCGGCTTCGGTGCTGCTCTCCTGCTGCAGTTGACGCAGCGCCGCCAAGTTATCCTCCACATCCTGATAGGCGGTCAGGACGGCGTTGCGATAGTCCGCCACCTGCTCGTCGTACACGGCGTGTGCCTGCGCCGATTGTGCCCGATGACGTCCCGCGTCAAATACCGTCAGTAGCCCCGCCGGACCCACGGACCACAAGCGACTGGGCGCGGTCAGCCAATTCGACGCACTCGTGCTATCGAAACCCGCGGCGGCGGACAGGCTGAACACCGGGAAATAGGCGGCGCGCGCGACACCGATCCCGGCATTGGCGGCAGCGACACGGCGCTCCGCCGCCGCGACATCGGGACGCCGCTCCAGCAGGGCGGACGGAAGGCCCGGATCGATCGGCGGGGGCGTCAATTCCAACGGAAGAGGATTGGGATCGAGATGGAACGCCGACGGATTCTTTCCGAGCAGGACGGCGATTGCATGTTCGGTCTGCGCTCGTTGCAGGCGGACGTCGGCCGCCTGGGTGCGCGCGGATTCAAGCTGCGCCTGTGCCTGCGCCACGTCGGCAAGCGCAGCATCGCCGCCGTTGTACAAATTCTGCGTCAACGTCAGGGACTTTCCGTAGTCATCGACGGTCTTGTCAAGCAGCAGCTGCTGCGCATCCTCACCCCGAAGCGTGAAATAGTCCATCGCCAATTCGGCGTGAATCGATAGCCCCAAAGCAGCGAGATCGGCGGCACTGGCCGATTGGTTAGCCTTGGCCGCGTTCACGGAGCTGCGGACTCGTCCCCAGACATCCAGCTCGTAGGAGAAGTCGGCTTCCAAGTCGAAGTTGTTGTAGACCGGGCTGTGCCCCGGCACGTACGTCGGCGAATTGACGGACGCACGAGCGCGCGTCGCGGACGAGTCGATGCCGAGCGTCGGAAAATAATCGGCGCGCGCAATGCGGGTCGCTGCGCGCGCCTGTTGCAGGCGCGCAAAGGCGGCCTTCAGATTTTGATTGGCGTCGCCCGCTTCGGTTTCGAGCTCGTCGAGCTGCGAATCCTGGAAAATCCTCCACCAGGAGCCGCGCGCTTCGGCATCCACCGGTTGCGCTCTTTTCCAGTCGCCCGATTCTTTGTAGGCGGCTGCGGCCGGCGCGCTGTCAGGAATCTTATAGGCCGGCGCCAATGAGCATGCCGGCAGCGCGCCGATGAGCAGCAGGGTTGCCGCCGAAGCCGGACGGTTCATGTGGACTTACCGGAGATGCGCACCAGCACCCCATCCGTGATCGAATCGGGGGGGTTGATCACGACCAAGTCCCCGGGTTCGATGCCCGAGAGTACTTCAATGGTGCTGCCGAAGTCGCGCCCCTGGACGATACTCTTGAGCTTGATGTGCTTTTGGCTGTCCACCGTCGCGACTTGCAGGCCGGCAGCGCGAAACAGCACTGTATTGGCGGGTAGCCGCAGAGTTTGCGCGTTGGCCGCTAGCTTGAAATGCACTTCGGCGTAGGCGCCGGGGAAGATCTCGCGTTTAGGATTGTCCAACTGCAATTCCACTTGCAGAGTGCGCAAGGCGGGATCGAGTGCATCGGCGGTGCGCACCGTTTGCGCCGAATAGCTCTTGCCCGGCTGTTCCGTGAAATGCAATTCAGCTGCGAGACCCGGTTTGGTGAGCGTCGCAAACGCCTCGGGCACCTGCACGTAGATCCGCAGCTTGTGGGTGTCGGCGACACGGAATAATTCGCTGCCGGGGTTTTGACCGGCATTGATCAGCGCGCCGATGTCGGTGTTGCGCGCGGTGACCACGCCGTCGAAGGGCGCCACGACGCGTTTGAATGATTCGAGATCGCGCAGCCGGGCAACGTTCTCGGCGGCGGAGTCGGCGGCGGCCTTCTTGGCCGCCGCGTCGCCGGCCTTTTCCTCGGCATCCTGTTTGGAGACCGAGTCGGTGGCGAGCAGCCCCTTCCAGCGCTCATTGGTAGTGTTCGCCAGGGACTCATTGGCGCGCGCGGTCGCGAGATCCGCTTGCGCCTGGCTTAATTGCCGATCGACTTCCGGCGTTTCAATCTCGGCCAAAAGTTGGCCCTTCGTAACCTGCGTGCCGATATCGGTGTTCCAGGATTTCAAATAGCCGTTGGTGCGCGCATAAATCGGCGCCTCGATGTAGGCTTGCACCGTGCCCGGCAGCACCAATTCTTCGCCCAGGGTACTGCGGCTGGCAGTGACCGTCGTCACCAACTGCACGGCCGTGGCGGCGGAAACTCGACTGAGTTGGTTGCGCGCCAGCACGCGGCTGACCTCGCCCCAAACAGCCAGCACCAGCGCGACGACAAGAAGAATCAGCGAGTAGCGACGAATCTTGCTGGATAAGTCCTTATTCGGCGCGGCCGGCAATTGCTCAGACATTGGGACTCTCCGCGGAATGAAGGGCGTGCTGCAAGGAGCTGCGCCCGTGGATGATCGAAAAAACGGTGGGCACGAAAAATAGCGTCGCGACCGTGGCGAAGATGAGTCCACCGATGACGGCACGGCCCAACGGCGCGTTCTGTTCTCCGCCATCGCCCAGACCCAATGCCATTGGGATCATGCCGATGATCATCGCCAATGCCGTCATCAGCACCGGGCGCAACCGCGTAAAGCCGGCTTGCAGCGCCGCCTCGAATGCGCTGTCGCCGCCGTTCATGCGTTCGCGCGCGAAGCTGATCACCAGCACGCTGTTTGCGGTCGCTACGCCCATGCACATGATTGCGCCGGTCAGAGCCGGCACGCTCACCGTGGTATGCGTGAGGAATAGCATCCAGACGATGCCGGCCAGCGCAGCCGGTAGGGCAGTAATGATGATGAAGGGGTCGAGCAGAGACTGAAAGTTCACCACAATCAGCATATACACCAGCACGATGGCGCCGACGAGGCCGATAAGCAGGCCGTTGAAAGAGGCTTTCATGGTGTGTACCTGGCCGCGCAATACGATGCTCGAGCCCTTCGGTAAGTCCGGTCGTGCCTGGTCGATGATCTTGGTCATTTGCGCCGAGACATAGCCGAGATCCGTCCCTTCTACGGACCCGTAGATATCGATGGTGGGGGTGGCGTTGTAGTGGGTCACGACCGCCGGCGCGACGCTGCGGTGTATATTGGCAATGCTCGACAGGATCTGCGGCGCGCCCCCGGCGCTTGACCCTGCGCCTGCGCCCAACGGGGTGTTTCCCAAATCATTGAGACTTTCCAATCGATATTGCGGTGTCTGCGTGGCGACCTGATATTCCGTGCCCGATACGGGGTCGACCCAGAAGGAGGGCGCGGTTTGGAAGCTGCCCGACAGCGAGACCAGCAGGTTGTTGGCGACCGATTGTTCCGTCAGGCCAAGAAGCTGCGCCTTGGTGCGATCGACGTCCACATTGAATTGCGGATAGTCGGCGGATTGATGGATGTGCAGATCGACCGCTCCGGCAACCCCGCGCAACTTCGTGAGCAAATGATTGGCGAAATCGCGATTGCCCTTCTCGTTGAACCCGACGATCTGGACATCGATCGGAGAGGGCAGGCCGAAATTCAAGATCTGGCTGATGATGTCCGCCGGCAGAAAGGCGAAGCTGGTCGACGGATAGTTGGCCACCAGCTTCGGACGCAGGCCGCGGACCAAGTCGGCAGTCGGTGTGTGACGTTTGGTCAGGTTGACGAATATGTCGGCATCGCCCGGTCCGACCGGCGCCGATGTGCTGTAGGCGAGGTTGATGCCACTGTAGGGTAACCCTATGTTATCGACGATATTGCTGATCTGATTCGCGGGAATCACCTGCCGGATCGTCGCTTCCACTGCATCGCAAAGCGCCGCGGTTTCTTCGATTCGAGTACCGGTGCGGGCGCGCAGGTGCAGCTTGATCTGTCCGCCGTCGACGCTCGGAAAGAAGTCTTGACCCAGTCCGGGAAGAGGGCCGATCGGAAAGGCCAACAGGGCGGTCGCCGCCATCGACAGGAGAAATATGGCGGCGAAACGCGGGCCGGCGTTCAGCGCCACCTCAAGCAAAGTCCGATAGCCGTCGCGCATTCGATCGAAACCCCGTTCGAATCGTTCCTGAAACCGCACGAGCGGGTTGCCGGTATTCTTTGCTGCACCGCTGTCGTGCTTCTTGAGCCAAAATTTCGAGAGCGTCGGCACCAAAGTTCGTGACAGGAGGTACGAGGCCAACATGGCGAAGACTACTGCTTCGGCCAAGGGAATGAACAGAAATTTGGCGATGCCGGCGAGCAGGAACATGGGTACGAACACGATGCAGATCGACAACGTCGAGACTAACGCCGGCAGGGCGATCTGATGCGCGCCATCGAGAATCGCCGTTTCAACATCCTTGCCGTGTTCGAGATGATAATTGATGTTCTC
The DNA here is from genome assembly GCA_003132425.1 of Gammaproteobacteria bacterium. GTDB lineage: Bacteria > Pseudomonadota > Gammaproteobacteria > Steroidobacterales > Steroidobacteraceae > Bog-1198. The sequence continues at coordinate 15,703 of PKXS01000116.1, forward strand.
TATGGTCACGGTCGCATCGTCCACCAGAATGCCCACGGCGAGTGCCAGCCCGCCGAGCGTCATGATGTTGATGGTTTCGCCCAGCGCGGACAGACAGAAAACCGAAGCTAGAATCGACAGCGGAATCGAGATGGTGATGATCAGGGTGCTGCGCCAACTGCCGAGGAACAGCAGAATCAGCAGTCCCGTCAACGCACCTGCGATCACCGCTTCGCGGACAACGCCGGATATTGCCGCGCGGACGAAGACCGATTGATCGCTGAGCGGCTCGATCTTCAATGCCGCCGGCAGAGCGGCGCGTATTTGCGGTAGTTTTTCGTTGATGCTGTCGATGATGTCGATCGTGGAAGCCTTGCCGGTTTTGAGCACGGTCATCAGCACTGCGCGCCGGCCCTCCAGCCGAACCACGTTCGTTTGCGGCGAGTAGCCGTCGCGGACATGAGCTACATCGCGAATGTAGGTCACGGTGCCGTTGTGCGCGCGAATCGGCAGGTTGTTCAACTCATCGATCTGAATCGGACTGGCATTGAGCTTGATGTAGTACTCGAGGGTACCCATCTTCTCCGTTCCGGCCGGCAGGATCAGGTTTTGAGTGCCAATGGCGGCGACGACATCGTTTGGCGACAGGCCGTTGGCGCGCAGCGCTTGCGGATCGAGATCGACCTGCACTTGGCGCTGCTTTCCGCCATAGGGCCAGGGTATCGAGGCACCGGCCACCGTTGCCAATTGGGTGCGCACGATGGTGTTGGCGAGATCGAAGATCTGCGCCTCGGGCAAGCTATCGCTGGACAGCGCCAGTTGCAAGATCGGCACGCTGGAGGCGTTGTAGGACAGGATGAATGGCGGCGTGGTGCCCGGCGGCGAAGACGCCAGCTGGGTTTGCGACACCGAGGTAATCTGCGCGAAGGAAAGGTCGGGGTCGACATCGGGCTGGAAAAAATACTTGACCACCGCCTCGCCGTTGACCGACTGGGATTCGGTGTGCTCGACGTCATTGACGGTGGTTTGTGCGATGCGCTCGGAGAACAGCACGATGCGATTCGCGATTTCTTCCGGCAGGATGCCGTTGTAGCGCCAAATGACGGCCACGACCGGAATCTTGACGTTCGGGAAAATATCCGTGGCCGTGTTCAGTATTGCGTAGCCGCCCATCAGCACGATCAGCACCGCCAACATGATGAACGTGTATGGCCGCCGCAGCGCTAATCTGACAATCCACATTATCTGCTCCGATTGGATCGCGGAAAATACTCAAGAATCCCTGCCAAGGCACGCCGCGAGATTTCTCGGGAACTATATGACAATGGCCCGGCCTTAGGCTGCGATTGCACCCGTGTGCTCTGGAACGTGGTGTTGCGCACCTTCAAGTTCGAACGCTCTGCGCAACGCCGGACGCGCCGCGTACTGTCGCTTCAACCAATGGGTAAGGAGTTCAAATCCTTGTTGCTTGCAATATTCAGAAGAACCGCCCGGAGCTTCGCCGCGGGCTGCTTGCCGAATATTCTTTCGAATCGCCCCTCGGCGTGCCGCCACAGTTGCCGCGCTTCCTCGAGAGTCTCTCTTCCCTTCTTCGTCAGCTCGACGTAACGCTTGCGCCGGTCGTTCTGCGACATTCGCAGGATCAGCAATTCGTCGCGCTCCAAAGGTCTCAGGTTATGCCCGAGGGTCGATCGATCCATGACCATTGCCGTCGCCAATTCGCACATGGTCAACGGCCCTTCGAGGCCGGCACGATCGACCTCGGCCAAGATGGAGAATTGGGTCGATTTGATGCCCACTGGAGCCAAAGCGGTGTCGTAAAACTGCGATATACGGCGAGACGCCTTGCGCAAACTTCCGCAGGTGCAGGTTCCCCGCGCCATTGGCTTGGAAAATTGTTTTGACTTGATGCGGCTGTTCACGGGCATATGCCCGCATTATACGGTGTGACACGTGAATAATGCGCGAGATATATATAGTATGAGAAAGCATATAGATACAACATAAACCTAAGAATGTTTCGAAATACGGTGAGGGAGCGGAGCGGCGGCGAAATGCAAGCGCGGCAGTTGCCGGCGCCGCGGTAAGCTGGGGGAGCAATAAAGGGGGGGATCGAAGTGCGTCTACTTGCCGCCACGGCATCAGTGATATTGCTGGGTTTCTCAAGCCATGCGGCGCAGGCGCCGGCAGATCTCGTGCTGCTTCACGGCAAAATCCATACCCAGGACGCCACTCGCCGCCTGGCACAGGCGATGGCGCTTCGAGGCAAAACGATCGCGGCGGTAGGGTCGGATGAGGCGGTGAGTGCGTTAATCGGCGCAGGGACCCGCAGCATCGACCTTCGCGGCCGAATCGTGCTGCCCGGCATCATCGACGCACATACCCATCCGGCGGAAAGCGCTCAAGACTTCGGCAAGTGCAGCCTGGACGACAAGGAACTCGCGCCGGCGGACATCGAGAAACAGGTGGCAGTGTGCCTGAAACGCAACCCAGGAGACCGCTCTCGGTGGTTCGAGGTCGTGATGGTAAATCCGTCCGGACTGACGCTGTCGCTTGGCAGCCTCGACTCGATGCTGCCGAACCGGCCGATGATATTGAACGGTTCGGACGGGCACACCGTCTGGGTCAACTCTGCGGCATTGAAGGCATCCCACATCACCGCCGCGAGCCAGGATCCCACGGGGGGACAGATCATCCGCGATTCAAGCGGCAATCCGACCGGCACCCTGCGCGACGATGCGATAGACATTGCGGTCGCCGCCATGCCCGCGCCCAGGCTCGACTTTGAGGCGGCGCAGCTCGACAAGGCCTTGGATGCAATGCGGGCGACCGGGATCACCTCGGTGCAGGATGCTTCCGTCGATGAACACCTCATGCAGATTTATAAGAGGCTCTATGATACTCACCGGCTCAACATGCGGGTACGCGGGTCGTTTCATCTGGAAAATCTCAACGAAGCGCCCGCAACACTGATCGATCGTGCGATCAAGTTCCGGGCGAAGTGGGCGATCGATCCCGATTATCTACGCGCCGACGCCGTCAAAATTTTCGCTGACGGCGTGATCGAGTATCCGTCGCAGACTGCGGCGCTTCTCGATCCCTATCTTGACGCGCACGGTCGTCCCACCAACAATCGCGGGCCCTCGTATTTTATTCAGGACAATCTGAATCGCATCGTCACTGCGGCTGACGCTGCCGGACTGACGGTGCATATCCACGCGATCGGCGACCGCGCGGTCCGCTCATCGCTCGATGCCTTCGCAGAATCCAGGCGGCGCATCGGCGACCGGGACAATCGCGACCAAATCGCGCACCTGGAGCTGGTCAATCCGGCCGATTTTCCGCGCTTCAAAGCGCTCAACGTCATTGCCAACGTTCAGCTGCTATGGGCCGAGCGGGACGACTACATCGTCGATGCGACGCTTCCGTATCTCGGCCCTGAGCGGTCCCGCTACCTCTACCCGGCGCGCTCGCTGCGCGACGCCGGCGCGCGGATCGCCGGGGGGAGCGACTGGGACGTCAGCACCTTCGATGCGTTCGAGTCGATGGAGCACGCCATTACCAGGTCCGAGCGCCGGGGCCGCAAACCGCTGTTGCCCGAACAGAGCATTGCACTGCAAGACATCGTCGATGCCTACACCATCAACGCGGCCTTCGCGCTGAAACAGGAGCGTACGACGGGGAGCTTGGAGCCGGGCAAACGCGCCGATTTCATCGTCCTCGACCGGGACATATTTGCAATAGATCCGTTCGACATCCACAACACCCGTGTGATGGCGACCTACCTCGACGGACGACAGGTGTACGGCGCAAAAGCGCCATGAGGGAATGAGATGCGCGCAGGCCGGGCGTGGGAATAAGGGGCGCCAGGCCCGGCGCCAGCATTCGTCTTACGCACTGTCGGACCAAGGGCCTACATTTCAGTCCATGCCCTGGTGCCATATTACGCATGCACTTTGCGGTGCGGCGTGTCGGCCGATTGCCGGCGTTTGTTCTTTAGGAGTGAAGTCATGGGCGTCAACAGTGACCAAGTCAAAGGTCGAATGAAGGAAGCGGAAGGCAAGGTTCAGGGGGTCGCCGGTAAAGTCGTCGGCAACAATACGCAGGAAGTGAAAGGCAAAATCAAAGAAGGTGTCGGCGCGGCGCAATCCAAATTTGGCGACATGAAAGAAAATGCAAAGGACTCATCGAAGCGCGGCTGAAGCCAGCTGGTAGCCAACGGCAATCCATGCGCCATCCCTCGATCGGCGCATGGATTTTCTATTGCGAGGCGGCTGAATCCGCTTCCCGATACCCCCTTTTATACAGTGTCCACGATGCCCGCATACTGGGTGGACGCGCGCACTGGATTTGGCGACAATTCGCGTTGTCACGCGGTACTAATGAAAGGGGAAAAGGCCATGATCGGATACGTAACGCTCGGTACGAATGATCTGTCACGCGCCGCCAAATTTTACGATGCCCTGCTCGGTGAGATCGGTGCGAAGCGAATGATGGAAAACGATCAATTTATTGCCTGGTCGGTGCGCCCGGATAAGCCGGGGCTGGGTGTGACCAGGCCGTTCGACAAGAAATCCGCCACAGTCGGCAATGGCGTGATGGTAGCGCTCGAGGTGGACAGTACGTCCAAAGGCGATGTGCTGCATCGCAAGGCGCTTCAGTTGGGCGGGAAAGACGAAGGCGCGCCCGGTCAGCGCGGCGAAGGATTCTACGCCGGCTACTTTCGAGATCTGGACGGCAACAAGCTCAACTTCTTCTTCACGGGCTGACATTGAGCGCGGCGGCGCGTCACCCTCATGAGTTTATGGACCTCCATACGGGAACCCTTGCAGGGGAAGACCTCGCTCAGCAGGGTATTTTGGATTTACGGGCTGCTTGGCTCCGTAGTCGTAAGCGCACTCGGACTGCTATTTGATCCAGAGAATGAGCGAATGCTGCGCGCTTACGTGGTGGTCAGCCTCCTGTTCAGCCTCTACGTGACGGTCGCTACCTATCAGTGCGCCGCAAATTGCAAGTCAAAAACCGTGGCATGGCTGGCGCGAATTTCTGCGGTCATTTCGCTCGTGGCGCTGCCGTTCATCGCGTACTTTGGACTGAGCGGCGCGCTTGAACTCGCCAATTATTAACAGGCTGTGGCAATGAGCTGCGCACTCCCCAGGCTAATTTGATTTGCATGGCCACTGACTATCGAAGAGGCGAGTACACGGTTACAACGGACAGGCATCGCCTTGATCTTAAGGAGATTCACGCGTTTCTGACCGGGAGCTACTGGTGCCCGGGCGTGCCGATTGCGATCGTCGAGCGGGCGATCGCGAATTCGCTATGTTTTGGCCTGTTTCATGCGCAGGATCAAGTGGGATTCGCGCGCGTGATTACCGACAAGGCTACCTTCGCTTATCTGGCCGATGTTTATGTTCTCGATGCCCATCGAGGCAAGGGGCTCTCAAAGTGGCTGCTAGAGATAATCCAAGGCCACGAAGATCTGCATGGCTTGCGGCGGTTCATGCTGGCGACAAGGGATGCACACGGTCTGTATCGCCAGTTCGGCTTCAATGAATTGGCCAATCCGTCAAGGATGATGGAGATCGTCAATCCCCATGTGTACCAGCCGACGGCTCGGCACCTGGACGGCTCGCGCGACGAGTAGGGCGGGTAGAGCGGAGCGCGACCCGTTNNGCGGATCGCGCTCCGAGCGAGCGGCCATGCCGTTGGTTGTGATCGATTATTTCAGGTCCAGCCGCCGCACCAGTTGAGTCCCGAGAATTTCGCGCATGCTCTCTCGATCAATGTCGGCTTTGGCTGCGGCATCTCTTGTCGCCCAGACCTTCTTAACGAGGGGTTCGACGCGATCGCTGAGACCATCGAGAGCCGCCATATTCTTGTAAGTAACGATCAGGTACAGGTCGGGGTCGTGCTGCGAGCGCGGGGTGACTTCATAGACCGCGTAGTCGACGATGATGCCGGCCTTCTTTTCGTCTTCTCTCAGGTGTTTTGCCGTGGTATCAAGCCATTTCAGGTACGCATCGAACATGCCGGGCTTGGTCCGGATGGAGGTTACCTCTGATACTGGGCCCTCGGTATAGGATCTCGAATCGTCGGCCAATACAGTGGATATCGCGCTCATCGACAGGGACGCCACAGCGAGCGTGGCTAAGTATCGCAGTTTCATTGGACACCTATTGTTGGAGTGGTTAATGGTGGACAGACGCGCAATTCTACAACGCGCCATAGGCAAATTGCGAAATCGAATGGGGAACGGATTGGCTTAGCTATTGCAATAAGGGTTGTGGCACGATTTCGCGGCGCTGCCGGACATGCCTTACAGCAAAGGCGATCCCGAGCAGGGCGAGCGCGGAAGCCCCATTCGCGAGCGCATCGGTCGCCATGAGGCCGCGCGCACGTGAGCTACATGCCCGAACTCCCTTTTCGGCAGTTTGCAGCTCTCCAGCGCTCGAAGCAACTCCTCGTCGGTCACGATCTCTCCTTTAGGCGATGACTCGCGCTCGCGTCAAGATCCAGGTCGTAAATCCCTTTGAGCTCGCCGATCTTTCGCAAGGTCTCCGCTGTAAACGGAGCCTTTCCTTCAAAGGTATGGAGCACAATGCCTTCAAGCAAATCGCCGAGCGTCATGTTCTTGTACTCGGCCAGCGCCTTCAGCACCTTTAGCAATCGACGCTCCATGCGCACGCCGGTCTGTATACGCTCGGTTTCAAACTGTTTGGACGATTTAGGCATCTGAATCCCGCTGATGATTGGTACCAATGTACCATAGTACCATTTTCGTCCACAAGCAGCGTGCATTAGAACGTGGCGACTACACAATGCCATGTCCAGATCGGTATCGAGTGCCGATGGCGGTCAGGGCGCGCTCAAGCTCAGGTCGAATTCAATGACGATCGCGTTGCCCGGCGTCGCGACGTTTAGTATGTGCAGACGATCGAGCCGCACCCGTGATTCCGAGGAATTCAGCGCTCGCGTGCGCAAGAACTCGAGCACGTCGATGGCCACCGCCCTGGACGTGCCCTGTCCGGAGAGCTGCAGCGCCATATTCAGCGCGTCGCGTGTCGCCTCATCGTCGGCATGGTCGACGCGTATGTCATCGAGCGTGAGCTCGTGGTCCTTGCCGTTCAACCTGCCGGATATCGTGACGTTCGAGGCGAAGTCGGCGCCAATGCAATCGCTGCCGACGGCTTGCCCGATTCTCGCAACCAGGTGTGCGGCGAGAACGAGGCGGCCGGTCTCGACCTGCGCGTGGGGTGCCTCGAGATAGGCGTAGCAGACGCCGCCCTCGTCCATGAGGTACCAGCGCCCCGCGCGGTTGAACAGCTGCTGCGCAACCAGAGCTTGTACGCTGTTGGGGCCGAGCGACAGGACCGACGCCGCGAACCCGGGCGCTGCCACTGACAAGGCAAGGAGCACTGCACCCGCTCGCCGTATTCTTTCTCTTGCGCGCCCAATTCCCACAGAATGCATCCCTTGTGGCCTCGGTTGTATGTCACCAAACTTCGCTGATCTCTTCCGCGGGAAACCGGATCCCCGCCAGTTTCCAAGACGCCTCGACCCGATCGATCGCCGGGCGAGCGCGCTTGATCCAGTCCGGGTGCAACCGGCGCGCTTTATCCGACACTTGAAATTTCAAGGCTTGCAACCCACTCGAGTAGCGATCGTGATAAGCACGGGCGCAGGCTTCCAAATCGGCTTTACCGAAAGCGACGACCCGCAAATTCCGGCTGGCCGACAACCCGGTCGAGGCAACCGAGAGGTGATACTGTTCCCAGTAGCGAAGATACGCGTCGAAGTAGTCCATGTTCTGAAGCAGTTCCGAGTCGCAGCCGATATGCCGCAGATCCCGGCGGCACCACTCCTCGATGTTCGAGCGCACGGCGAAGCGCCCGTCGCCCGGCAAGCCGCCGGATTTTTCATAGGTGGATACGCAACTTGCGGTAGGGTGCCGAACCGTCAGCACGTATTCTGCCTCTTCGCCGAGCACACTATAGAAAAAGGCGCCCGAATACACGCTCTTGGTGAGTTTCTTCGGCACGACGATCTTGCCGGAGTGCGGCTTGCGATCGCCGAAGCAGGTCTCCACCATCGTCAAGTACTCCGCCATGGTCTTCAAGCTCATCACCCAGCTGTTGATTCCGGCCTGCAGCTGAAAAGGCCCGGCTTCGGGGAAGCTGTCGTGCGCTGTCCCGCTCGCCACTCGTTCCGGCTGCATCCCGAGCGCTCGAAACAGCTCCGCCGTGAGATACGAACCGCCGGAGCGCGGGATGCCGACGAAGCTCACGAAATGGTACCGCGACTGCAGATCGTGCAACGGCGCCAGATCGCCCGTGAGAAGAGCGAACAGCAGCGTGTAGGCTCGGGTCAGCCGCTCACGTCCCATTTCGCTGCCCATGATGATCGCTGCAGAGTCGGACGCGGAGTGGGGATCGTTCTCGTTCGCCGTCAGCGCTTCCGAGCGCTGCTCAGCCCAGTTCTCCTGATCGAAGGGTCGACCGGAGATGACTTGCGCCAGAAAACGGATGAAGACCGGGGAGATCGGCAATTCCCGGTCGGTGAGCTTGAATTCCAGACCCATGACGTCCGCGGATCGCCGAATCAAAACTTCGCCGGAAGATTTGCGGCGGCTCTGGGCGGTAGGAACTTAAGTGAGCACATCGGGCTCCAACCCTACTATATAATAAATGTCATAAATAGGATGGGGGACGTATGAGCTTTCATAGACGCTTGTTACCGGTAGTGACGATCACGGGCAGCTCGCTCGTGGTGGGTTGCGGGGGGGGCTCGGGCGGTTCGTGCGGATCCGCTGGGTCCACTTGTCCTCCTCCCACCGTCGTGGGTCCCGGATATTACCAGGGTACGCTGACCCCGCAGGGGTCGCCGTCCAGCCCGGTCGTCGCGATCATCGCCGATTCCGGCGATGGAGCAATGAGCGCGCAGGACGGGACGTACTATCGATTCAATGTCGGCTTTTCGGCAACCGCCATATCGGGAACGTATTTCGGTCTCTCGTCGGGCGTCGGCGGGACGCAACAAACTTCCGGGTCGGTATCCGCGACAGGTGGCACGTCGGGAGGCCTGAGCGGCACTGTGACGCTCGGGAGCGGCGCAGCCGCGGGTTCCTTTGCCCTGACCTTCAACGCCGTGTACAAGCAGCTCTCTGCCCTGGCGACGCTGATGGGCACTTGGAGCTATACCGCCAATGGCTTCAGCTTGACGGTCACGATAGCAACGAACGGCACGTTTACCGGCACCGATTCGAACAACTGCTCCTACGCGGGCTCCTTCGGAATCATCAATCCGCTTTTCAATGCGTACAGCGAGACCTATACCCGTTCGTGCAACGGCACGACCCTGACCTTTAACGGTTTGGCAACGTACTTGCCGGCTAGCGGCAGTGCCAACGCAGGCATCGAAGTATTGGCGGACGACAATGCCACCGAATTCCTAGCGGCGGATCTGCAATGATGAGGCGAAGCGGGGGATAGGAGCGTTGCGGCGGCACCTGCGCCACCCCGATGTCGGGCCCGTTCAGGGGCAGAATCCCTTAGGACTTCCCTTTCTTCGAAGGTTTCGACTTGCCAGAACTGTTGAGCGCGACCGCTTGGCGAACGAGCGCCTTGAAGGCGGACTCGTCAACTTCTTCTCCTTCGTGGATGTCGATCGCGCGGCGTACGTTTCCCTCGAGACTCGAGTTGAAGAGACGGGCCGGATCCTTCAGAGACGCGCCCTTGGCGAAGGTATGCTTCACGACAGTCTTGTAGGATTCGCCGGTGCAGATGATGCCGTCGTGCGACCAAATCGGAGTGCCCATCCACTTCCACTCCTCGACGACGTCCGGGTCTGCTTGCTTGATGAGCTTGCGCATTCTGCTTAGAGTTTCCCCGCGCCAGTCCCCGAGTTCGGCGATTCTTTTCGAGATGAGCTCTGATGCCGACTGGGCTTTGCTTGCGCCCGACTTTTTCATGTTCTCATCCTAGAAGTTGCAGCTATATTTCATGTGCAAGGCACTGGAGGGTAGGGTAGGTGCCGGGCCCTCACCCAATATTCTGCCGCTCTCGAGCTGAACCACATCGGTCAGCAATCCCGGGCTCACATCATTCGCCGCGAGCACTAGGCCTATTTCGGGACGGTAAAGCGCGGGCGCGGCGAGCCGTGCTGTCCCCTTCTGCGAAACGCCTCCCGTGCGGCCAGTATCGCCGGCCGGTTTTCCCGCGCCCACTTGGAGAGCGCTTTCAACGGCACGATCAACTTGCGCCCGAGCTCGGTCAACTCATAGTCCACGCGAGGCGGAATCGTTGGATACATCGTGCGGGTGACCAACCCGTCCTGCTCCAGGCCTTTCAGGGTCAGCGTGAGCATGCGCTGCGAGATCCCTTCGACGCGGCGACGGATCTCGTTGTAGCGGATCGGTCCTTTCGANNGGGGCGCGAACAGCAGTGTTCGTATCGACCATAATAGTGCCTCCTTGTGATATCGGCGACAGAGCCTACTATATCTCAACGAACAAATTGTTCGTATGGATCAATGCGAGAGTAATCAGCCTCCTTGACCCTTTCCTCCTTAGGTGGCAGGAGTACCCCATGACCCAACAGCAACAACCCCGCATCGGCATCGTGATCGGCTCGACCCGAGAAGGCCGCTTCGGCGAAAAGCCAGCGCACTGGATCCACGAGATCGCCAAGCAGCGCACCGACCTTGCCTTCGAGCTGATCGACCTGCGCGATCACCCGCTGCCGTTCTTCAACGAGCCGCGGTCGCCGGCCTACGGGCCGGTCAATAACGAGGCGGCACGGCTCTGGGCCGGCAAGCTCGCGACACTTGACGGCTTGATCGTGGTGACGCCCGAGTACAATCACGGCCCGAGCGCGGTGTTGAAGAACGCGTTCGACTACGCTTACACGGAGTTCATCCGCAAGCCGATCGGCTTCGTGGGCTATGGCGGGGTAGGGGCGGCACGTGCCGTTGAGCAGCTACGGCTGATTGCAATCGAGCTGCAGATGGTGCCGGTGAGCCGTGCCGTTCACATCGGCATGGTGGAATCCCTTGGCATCATGCAGCAGGGCAAGACCTTCGAAGACTTTCCGCACCTGGCGCAGGCGGCCAACCGGCTGCTCGACGACATGTCTTGGTGGACCAAGGTGCTGAAGCCGGCACGCGAAGGTATGACAACCGGCGTCGCCGGCCGAGAGCAAAGAGGGCAAGCCGTCACCGTCACGGCGTAAACTCAACACCGCGCGCCACTTCAAAGCAGATGACGCCTTCCATTCGGCAGATTTGTGCAGGCGAATATAATCGCCCTCTAGCCGCGCAGTCTTGGTACCTACGGCTACGTGTTGCGGCGTTCAGTCACCGAATTGGTCCGCCAATTCACGCTGTTGCACTCCGATGCAGTAGTTTCCGGATACGAAAAGTGTTGCGACAGCAAGAGTACGTAGATCGTTGCACGGCGAGTCGGCATAAACGCAACACCAATTGAGACTTAAGGAACGTTTTTTGCGCCAACTCTGTTGCGCCAGAGGTTGCAGCATAGTCTAGAAGGCGGGCAGATTGACAAGTGTTTCCTTGAGTGTACACTATAAGTGTACACCATGGAGATCCCTCATGAAGCAGGTCGGAATCAAGCAAGCCCGCCAACAACTGCCGGACCTTATTGATCGAGTAGAGGCTGGTGAGGAGATTGTCATCACACGTCAAGGCAAAGCCGTGGCACAACTTGTATCCGCACCGAAAACGCTGAAGCCGCTGCCACCCCTTGCAGAGTTCCGCCGAGGACTGGGGCAGCTCGGAACTTCTTCCGTGCAATTATTGCGTGAGGAACGCGATGCTCAATGAGAGCGCTTATATCGATACCAGCGTTTTGGGGGCTTATTATTGTCCCGAGTTATTGAGTTCAGCGGCCGAAGATGCACTCCGCCGTATCGAAGCGCCCGTCATCAGTATCCTAAGCGAGGTAGAGTTTTGCTCCCTAATTTCCAAGAAGCGAAGACTGAAGGAATTGAACCAACGTCAGGCAAAGGAAGTTCTTGATCTCTTTGCTACACATGTCGCCGAGGGATTTTATCGCCGCATGGTGTTGACAGCTGAACACTATCTCAAGGCGCGCCAATTGATCGCCTCCATGGACATCAAATTGCACACGTTGGACGCACTCCATTTGTCGGCGGCAACTGCCGAGACCCTTACATTGCTCACCGCAGATCGGGACCTCGCGGCGGCTGCGAGGCGACACAAAAGCAGCGTCAAATTGATCAAATGAGCAAAGAGACTTGAGAAGGTAGCCCGACGGCGGCCTGCGTCATTACACCCTCTGCAGTGATGTTACCTCTAGATTGAAATGTCCGCTTTCCGCTAAG
>PKXS01000086.1 GCA_003132425.1 Gammaproteobacteria bacterium
CGACGCGCCCGACATCCTCGACGAGCTGGCCAAGGTCGGCCTGCACGCGATCCAGACCTCCGGCAACTGCATCCGCAACCTGACCTCCGATCCCCACGCCGGCGCGACCGCCGACGAGGTCGACGATCCGCGGGTATGGACCGAGGCGATCCGCCAGTGGGCGACGTTTCACCCGGAATTCTCGTTCCTGCCGCGCAAGTTCAAGATCGCGGTCACGGCGGCGGCCAAGGACCGGACGGCGGTCAAGGTCTACGACATCGGCCTGCGGCTGCATCGCGACGACGACGGCGAACTGGCGTTCGAGGTGCTGGTCGGCGGAGGCCTCGGCCGCACGCCCTATCTGGGGCAGACGATCAGAAAGCGCCTGCCGAGCCGCCACCTGCTCAGCTACCTGCAGGCGATCTTGCGCGTCTACAACCGCCACGGGCGTCGGGACAACATCTGGAAGGCGCGGATCAAGGTCCTGGTGGCGGGCCTGGGGGCGGAGGAATTCGCCCGCCAGGTGGAAGAGGAGTGGGAGAAGTCCGACAAGGGCGCCGTCGACCTGCCCGACATCGAGCTGGCGCGCATCCGCGCCGCCTTCGTCCCTCGCGGCTTTGAAACCCTGCCCAAGGTTTCGGCGGCCTTCGAGACCGCCAGGGCGGGCGACCTCGCTTTCGCCCGCTTTGCCAGGCGCAACGTCACCGCCCACAAGATCCCCGGCTACGCCATCGTCGATATCTCCCTGAAATCTCCGGGCGAGACGCCGGGCGACTGCTCCTCGCAGCAGATGGAGCTGATCGCCGATCTGGCCGAGCGCTATTCACAGGGCGAGGCGCGCAACACCTACGAGCAGAACCTGTTGCTGCCGCACGTCAGGCTGGACGACGTTCCGGCCGTCTACGAGGCCCTCAAGGGCGCGAGCCTGGCGAGCCCCAACATCGGGCTGGTCAGCGACATCATTGCCTGCCCTGGCCTCGACTACTGCGCCCTGGCCAACGCCCGGGCCATCCCCATCGCTCAGGACATCGCCCGGCACTTCGCCGACCCCGAGCTAGCCGAGAAGATCGGCGAGCTGAAGATCAAGATTTCCGGCTGCATCAATGCCTGCGGCCATCACCATGTGGGGCATATCGGCATTCTCGGCGTGGATAAGGGCGGCAAGGAGTGGTACCAAATCACCATCGGCGGCGCAGCGGGCGCGGACGCATCGCTGGGTACCGTCATCGGCCCATCGGTCGCCAAATCCGACGTTGCGGAAACGATTGCGCGTCTGCTGGAGGTTTACGTCGAGCGGCGGTGCTCGGGCGAGCGCTTCCTCGACACTGTGCGCCGCCTCGGCGTGCAACCTTTCAAGGAAAGAGCATATGCCGCGCCGGCTGCTGCGTGACCGCCGGATCGTCGACGATGACTGGCAGTACCTGGCGGAATCCCCGGGTGGGGACGCCGCGTCGCTGATCGTGCCCTTCGACCGATGGTTTCAAGATCGTGACCACTGGGTCGCGCGCGGCGGCCGCTTGGGTGTCGTGCTCGCACCGGCGCACAATGTGGAGCGTCTGGCACCGGACCTGTACCGATTTGCCTTGATCGCGGCAGAGTTTTCCGGTCCGAGCGAAGGCCGCGGTTATTCTCAGGCGCGGCAGCTTCGAGATCACTGGAAGTTCGGCGGCGAACTGCGCGCGACCGGTTATGTGCGCCGTGACCAAATTTTCTTCATGGCGCGCTGCGGCTTCAACAGCTTCGAATTGTCGGACGTCGACATCGAGGGCGCGGGCACGGCCTTCTCGACGTTCTCGGCGGCTTACCAACCCTCCAACGACGTAGGGCTTGGGCTCAAGCTACCGCGCCGTCCTCCGCCGGGTACACCTGCCAGCGCCTGAAGCGTAGTCCGACTTTTTGGCCGACGCTGAATCGCTCAGCCGCGAATCGCTCGCGGCTGACTTCCGCTTCCAGAGGTTCGTTGGCCGCCCTTCCCTCGACGCTGAGCTCCAAGCGCACGATCGGCCCGATCACGCGCACGGCGAGTACTGTCGCGGGCCAACCGCTTGCGGTGCTGCCGATTTCGATCTCGTGCGGCCGGATGAGGGCGATTCTGTTCTCGGCTCCCGGCCCGCCGGGGGTGCCTGCCGAGATATCGAGCGGGCCGACATAGGCGCGGCCCTCTCGCAATTGCACCGGCAGCTCGTTGACCTGGCCGAGAAAACGATGCACGAATGCCGAGGTGGGTTGATCATAGACTTCGCCGGGATCGCCGGATTGCTCGATTCGGCCGCGATTCAGCACAACGATGGTGTCCGCCACCTCGATCGCCTCCTCCTGATCGTGCGTCACAAACAGGCTGGTGAAATGCAATTCGTCGTGCAAGCGGCGCAGCCAGCGGCGAAGCTCATGGCGTACCTGGGTATCGAGAGCGCCAAAGGGTTCATCGAGCAACAATACCTCCGGATCGACCGCCAGCGCGCGCGCGAGCGCAACGCGTTGCTGTTGGCCCCCGGAAAGCTGCGCCGGATAGCGGTTTCCGGCCCAGCCCAGCTGGACTAGATCGAGCAGCGACTGCACCTTTGTGCGAAGGTCGGCGGAAGCCGGCCGTTCGCGACGCGGCTTTACTCTAAGGCCGAAAGCGACATTTTCAAAAACCGTCATGTGGCTGAACAAGGCGTAGTGCTGAAACACGAATCCGACCTTGCGATCGCCGATCGGCCACAGCGTCGCATCGCGGCCGTCGAACAGCACCTGACCTGCATCCGGCACCTCAAGGCCCGCAATGATGCGCAACAGCGTGGTCTTGCCGCAGCCCGAGGGACCAAGCAGCGCAATTAGCGCGCCCGTCGGGACATCCAGATCGACCGCCTCGACGGCGGCGAACTCGCCGAATTGTTTGGTAATGCCGCGCAATGCGATGCTCATGATCTCTTTCTCCTGATTCTGCCGCGCGGCCTCCCGACCGCGTGGCGCAGCTCCGGCTGCCGCATTTCCAGAACGCTCTTGCCGGCCAAGGTGAGCAGCGCCAACAGCGCGAGCAGGGACGCGACGGCGAAAGCCGCCGCGTAGTTATATTCGTTGTAGAGAATCTCGANNCTCGCCCATGGCGCGTGCGTTGCAAAGCAGCACCCCGTACAGCAAACCCAAGCGAATATTCGGCAATGTGACGTGCCAGAACGTCTGCCAGCCGCTCGCGCCGAGCGACAGCGCGGTTTCCTCATCGTCCTTACCCTGTGCCTGCATCACCGGAATGAGCTCGCGTGCGATGAACGGAAAGGTCACGAATATCGTGGCGAGCACGATGCCTGGAACGGCAAACACGATTCGAATATGGTGGGCGCGCAAATATCCGCCGAACCAACCGTGCGCGCCGAACAGCAAAATAAAAACCAGCCCGGCGATCACCGGCGAGACCGCGAACGGCAAGTCTATTAGGGTGATCAACGCGCTCTTGGCGCGAAACTCGAATTTGGCGATCGCCCAAGCGGCCGCCACTCCGAAGACGAGATTGAGCGGAACGGCGACGGCCGCGACCCACAACGTGAGCTTGATAGCGGCCCAGGCAACCGGATCGGATATCGCCGCCAGGTACGCGCTGACTCCTTTGGAGAATGCCTGAACAAACACCGCCAGCAGGGGAAGCACCAAGAACACCGCGAGGAAAAGCAATGCGAGAGTAATCAGCAGCAGCCGGCCGTGGGAAGTGCGGCGCCGCGGGTCTCTCTCGTAAAGACTCCGTGCTGCCGGCACCCGATTGCTCGCGGCGATGGCGGGCGATTCCGTCATTGTCCACCGTGCCTCAAACGGGCCCAGCTTTGCAGAGCGTTGATGCCGAACATCAACGCGAAGGACAAGACCAGCATGACTACCGCAATGGCAGTGGCGCCCGCATAGTCGTACTGCTCCAATTTTGTGATAATCAACAGCGGCGCGATTTCCGATTTCATCGGCATATTGCCGGCGATAAAAATTACCGAGCCGTATTCCCCGACCGCGCGCGCGAATGCAAGCGCAAAACCGGTGAACAGCGCCGGCCATAACGCCGGCAGCACGACACGTGCGAACGTCTGCCAGGGCGAGGCGCCCAGAGTTGCGGCAGCCTGCTCGACGCCCTTGTCTAGGTCTTCGAGCACCGGCTGCAAGGTGCGCACCACGAACGGCAGGCCGATGAAGGTGAGCGCGACCACGACGCCCAGCGGTGTAAACGCGACGTTCAGCCCTAAGGGCTGCAACCAGCGTCCGAGCCAACCATTCGGTGCATACAGGGCGGTCAGCGCAATGCCAGCCACCGCGGTCGGCAGGGCAAAGGGCAGGTCCACCATCGCGTCGAGGAGCCGCTTGAAGGGGAATGAATAGCGTACCAGCACCCACGCGACGATGAGTCCAAAGCCCGCGTTGGTCAGAGCAGCAATCAGCGATGCGCCAAAGCTCAGGCGCAGCGAGGCGATTACCCTGGGCGTCGTCACGACCTCCCAGAAATGATTCCAGCCCAGACCTAAGCTGCGAATGAACACCGCAGACAAGGGGATGAGCACGAGGAGCGACAGATACATCATCGTGTATCCGAGGGTCAGCCCAAAGCCGGGCAGCACGCGCCGAGACTGCCGCCGCGGGCGCTGCCGCGGCGGCGTGCGTCCCCGAAATTCGCTTGCCGCGATGGGCGCTGCCATGGTGATCCTTAACGAGCCGCGGCACTTGATAAGGCGCGATTACTCGCCGTAAATTCTATCGAAGGTACCATGGTCCGAGAAATGCGTGGCCTGCGCCTTGGCCCAGCCGCCGAATACCGCATCGATCGTAACCAGCGCAATGTTCGGAAATTCCTTTGCGTATTCGGCCGCAACGACCGGATCGCGCGGACGGTAGAAATGCTTCGCGGCGATCTCCTGGCCCTCTCGCGAATACAGGTATTTAAGGTACTCTTCGGCGACTTTGCGGGTACCGCGCTGATCCACCACCGCGTCCACTATGCTGACCGGGGGCTCCGCGAGAATGCTGAGCGAAGGCTCCACGATGTCGAACTTGTCGGAACCCAGATTTTTCACGGCGAGGTAGGCTTCGCTTTCCCAAGCGAGCAACACATCGCCGATGCCTCGTTGCACGAACGTCACCGTGGCGCCGCGCGATCCTGAATCGAGGACCGGGACGTTCTTGTAAAGCTTCTTCACGTAGGCCTCAGCCGTGGCATCGTTGCCGCCCGGCTGCTTCAGCGCCCAGGCCCATGCAGCCAAATAATTCCAACGCGCCCCACCCGAGGTCTTCGGATTGGCCGTAATGACGGCGATGCCCGGCCTCACCAGATCGCTCCAGTCGTGGATGTTCTTTGGATTGCCCTTGCGCACCAAGAACACGATGGTGGACGTATACGGCGTGCTGTTGTACGGCAATCGCCGCTGCCAATTGGCCGGAATCAAGCCGCCCTGCGCCGCCAACGCGTCGACGTCGTACGCCAACGCCAAGGTAACCACGTCGGCCTCTAGCCCGTCGATGACCGCGCGCGCCTGTTTTCCCGATCCGCCGTGGCTCTGGTTGATGGTCACGATGTCGCCGGTCTTCGCCTTCCAATAAGCCGCAAACGCTTTGTTGTAGTCCTCGTACAGCTCGCGCGTCGGATCGTAGGACACGTTCAGCAGACTGATGCGGGCGGCGTGTGCGGCGGGTAGAGCGCCGAGGCTCAATGACAACGCGGCAGCCCACAGAATCGAACGTCGTGCACCTCGCAGCATCACTCCCAACGATGTCTTCGTCATTGCCATCGCTCCTAGGGTCCACGCCGTCGCCTTGTTGGCCCGCCGGCGGAGGCTAGCGGGTGCTCGAGCGCACCGGAACTACTATCCCGTCATCTGCATATGCCGCTAGGGCATGTCGCGCAAGGGAACGTGTAGATCATCCACAATGCGATCGACCTCGTCTTGAGTTTCCAGCTTCTCGGTTTCGCGCACCAATTTGCGCGGTAAATGAGGTGCGAGCAGTTCAATGAAGTCGTACATGTAGGCGCGTAACAGGGCACTGCGGCGAAAGCCGATCCACGTGGTGTGCCCCTCGAACAGATGGGCCGCATCGAGCACGACTAGATCCGCATCGGTCGTGGGATCAATCGCCAGCCTCGCTAGGATACCGACGCCCAAGCCGATTCGCACGTAGGTCTTGATCACATCCGAGTCGCGGGCCGTCAGGGCGACGTCGAGCGACAGTCCGGCGGTTTCGAATAGCGCGGGCAGAGAGGATCGGCCGGAGAAGCTGAATACATAGGTGACGATCGGGTATTCGGCAAGTTTCTTCAACGTCAATTTGCCGGCACTGGCGAGCGGATGGCCGCGCGGCACGACCACCGCGCGATGCCAGCGATACACCGGGAGGCGCACCAGATGCGGGAACAATTCCTCGGAGCCGGTCGCGATGGCGAAATCGACGCGGTCGCGTGCGACCATTTCGGCGATTTGCTCCGACGTGCCTTGGTGCAAATGCAGGCGTACTTTCGGGTACTTTGCGCGAAACGCGCGAATCACTTGCGGCAGCACATACCGTGCCTGTGTATGGGTCGTTGCTATCGACAGCGTGCCGCCGTCTGCCTTGCGCAGCTCCGCCGATGTGCGGCGAATATTGTGCATTTCGCGCAGAATGCTGCTGGCTCGCGAGATGATCTCCTCGCCCGCGGCAGTCGTGCGAGTCAGGGCCCGCCCCTCGCGCTCGAATAGCTGAAAACCAAGTTCTTCTTCGAGGAGCTTGAGCTGGCGGCTCACTCCGGGTTGCGAGGTGTGCAATTGACGGGCGGCGGCCGTGATGTTCAAGCCGTTTTCGTGAACCGCCACCAAGTAGCGCAATTGCTGGAATTTCATCGGCGGGCCGGCCTCGTGTCTAGGTGATTACTTCGGGCAGCATAAGGATATAAGTTTAAGGTGGCCGCCGCCGCCCGCTATCACCAATGGATATGTCCTCATAAGCGATAGTTCGTTTCGCTGGACCGGGGGCCACCCTATAGTTCCCCTCCCATGTCCGAACTTCCCGAAGACCTGCTCGAGCGTGCAGAGGACAGTATTTCGCAGCTTCGCGCGGCCGTCGCGGAATATAAAAATGTGTGCTATGCCAATAGCTTAGGTGCAGAGTCGATGGTTCTCACGGACCTTATTTGGGGCACCAAGCTGAACATCGAGATCTTCAGTATCGATACCGGGCGGCTGTATCCTGAAACCTACGATCTCATCGAGCGTGTGCAACAGCGCTATGGCCGCGCGCTGCGAGTCTATTATCCGGACACAGTGAAGCTTGAGCATTGGGTCGCTGAGAACGGTATAAATGGGTTTCGCGATGGCCTCGATCAGCGCCGCAGTTGCTGCGGCATTCGCAAAGTCGAACCGTTCCGGCGCGCCGTCTCCGGTCGCGGCGCGTGGGTTACCGGCATTCGGCGCAGCCAATCCGCGAGCCGGGCTCTCGTTGCGCCAGTGGAATGGGACGGCGAATACGGTCTGCACAAAGTGAGTCCGTTGCTTGATTGGACCAAAAAGGACATTTGGGACTACATTCGCAAGAAGCGGCTACCGTACAACAGCCTGCACGACATCGGCTTTCCGAGCATCGGTTGCGCGTCTTGCACGCGCGCCGTGCAGCCGGGCGAGGAAGAGCGATCGGGGCGTTGGTGGTGGGAACGCAGCGACTCCCGCGAATGCGGTCTGCACTCGCGCGCTAAGATTCCCGCCTTTGCCGCTGTGCACGGACCCCAGGAATAGCTTCCTCTGAGGATTCAGTACCAAAGGTTTATGATGTGAATTACTTTCCGGTTTTCTTTGATCTCACCGGACAAAAGGTTCTGGTTGTGGGCGCAGGCGAGGTCGCGCTGCGGAAAATAGTTCTGCTGGAACGCACCGGAGCGATAATTACGGTGGTCGCGCCGCAAATCGCTCCCGAGTTCATGCAGCGTGCGGCTTGCGGTAGTTTGAACTTAGCGATTCGAGAATTCGTCCCCAGCGATCTTGATGACTCGCGTTTGGTAATCGTTGCGACTTCACACCGCGCGGTGAACCGCTGGATCGCAAAATTGAGCGAGGCACGCGCCATTCCCGTGAACGTGGTCGACGATCGCGAGGCCTCCCGCTTCATCGTACCGGCGATAATCGACCGCGACCCGGTGCTGGTGGCGATTTCAACCGGAGGCGCATCGCCCGTCCTGGCGCGCCGGCTGCGCGAACGGCTCGAGACATTGATTCCCAAGCGTTTTGGCGACTTGGCGTTGTGGTTGCGCGAGCTTCGCAAAGCGACTCTCGAGCGCCTGCGCGATACCCAGGAGCGGCGCCGTTTTTTCGAGGCCATCGTCGACGGGCCTGCGTCCCGCCGCTTCATTGCGGGTGATCTGCGCGGCGCGCGCAGCATTGCGCAACAATTGTTGGCATTGACGGCGAGCGCACCGCGCGCCGCCGGGGAAGTGACCCTGGTGGGCGCCGGACCGGGCGATCCGGAATTGTTGACCTTGAAGGCGCTGCGCGCCCTGCAGGATGCCGACATCATTTTGCACGACCGCTTGGTTTCGCGCGATGTGCTGGATCTCGCGCGGCGCGATGCGGCGCGAATTTGCGTGGGTAAATCAGCCGGCGGCGCAGGCACAACACAACGTGAAATCAACGATTTGCTGATTTCACACGCCCGCCTGGGCAGGCGCGTGGTACGTCTGAAGGGCGGCGATCCATTCATCTTCGGTCGCGGCGGCGAAGAACTCGAGGCTCTTGCTCGCGCTGAAATCAATTTTTCCGTGGTGCCTGGCATTACCGCGGCGGCAGGCTGCGCGGCCTATGCCGGCATACCGCTGACGCATCGCGATTACGCGCACAGCGTTAGCTTCGTCACGGGTCATGCGGACAGCCAAGGGAAGGAGCCCGACTGGCGCGCGCTCGCGAAGCCGGGAGCGACGGCTGTGTTCTATATGGGTCTGGCGCGATTGGAACATATCGTGGAAAGACTGCTCGCACACGGCGCCTCCCCCGCGCGCCCCGCAGGCATCATTGCTCAAGGCACGACCGCGCAACAACGCGTGATCACGGCCACCATCGGTACCATCGGCACCCTCGCATCGAGCGCGAAAGTGGGTTCACCGGCGCTGCTGGTCGTCGGCGATGTGGTGGCGCTGCACTCTACGCTCGCGTGGTTCAACACCGGAGCCGCCTCTGAAGCGGACGCTGCAGCCGATCTTTCGCGTGCCGGCTGATAGCCGAGGGGCGGGAACCGAAGTCTCCGCCCCCCGGAAGTCTGCAATGCCCCGTCAGTGCCTGTTGGCGCCACCCGTCGCAAACATGATTTCTTCCTTGCCGAGCTCGCCCTTGTGAGTGCTGCTTGTATCCATCATGTCGAAGATCTTGCTCTGATAGGCGATGAATTCGTCGTGGGAGACGGTTCCATCCCCATCTGCGTCGATCTTGTGCATCATTTCCTTGGTCCGCAGGCCACGAGCGTAGCCTCCGGTTGCAAGGGTTGCGACATCGCCTCCGCCGGCACTGATGAATTCCTTCGCATCGACTTTGCCCGTCTTGTCCTTGTCGAGCATCGCGAACACTTTCTCCTGAAATGCAATCCACTCATCCTTAGAAATCATGCCGTCGCCGTTCGTGTCGATCTTGGTCATGATTTCGTGGCTCCGCAGGCCACGGGCGTAGCCTCCGGTTGCGAAGGACGCGACATCGTCTGCGACCGCAACGCACGAGTAGGCGAGCGCGATGATGCAGGCTGCCGATGCGGCCGCTCGGCGAATTGACGATAATGTGAGCATATTGGTCCCCTCTGAGTAAGCTTTGATTGATCCACAGCCGGGCGGATTCAGTTAGCAATTACGGTCGCTATCGAACGCCGCACTGATATGACCGCACGAGCGCGCCTTCAATTACATTCTTCTCAGCGCCAGCGTAGGCTCCGGTAGCGATCGGCTACGGGATACTGATAAAGCGGCGGTTTGAAATTGAGGTCTTCTCGAGCCGCGCGATCACCGAATCAAGGCCCTTCTGATTGACCTCGGCATCGATGTCATCGTGGTAGGTCCGCACGTAGGATGCGCCTTCGACGATGACATCGAACACCTTCCAGCCGCCGGCCGTCTTGTGTAGGCGATAGTCAACCGGGACGACCTTGCCTCCCGGACCCATGACCTGAGTACGCACGACCACCTGCAGGGCCGCCGCATCGTCGCGCAGCGGCAGGATCTTCAGGCGGTCGGGCGTCCACTCGGAAACTGATCCCGCATAGGTCTCGAGGAGCGTTTGGAACAGTGCGGACGCAAACCGCCGGCGCTGCTCCTCGCTGGCGCGGGGCCAATTCGCTCCGAGCACGAGCCGCGCCGTGTACTGCGTGTCGAATTGCGGCGACAGAAGCTGATCGACGAGCGGTAGTACCAGGTTCGGGTCGCGCTGAATTGCGGCCCGATCGCGATCGAGCGCGGCAAACAACCGCGTCGATAGGTCGGTCATGACGTTCTGGGGTCCCCTTTCCTGCGGGTCCGGCTCGGCCGCGGCCAGCGCAAGAGAAGGACCGAGAATAAGTCCCGCTGCCGCCGCCAGCGAGACGAGCGCCAAAACCGCTTTGCGTGTCACCGGCATTCAATCCCCGCGCCGTTGCGCCGGCAAGCGCCCGGCCAGCCGAACCGATCCCAATACGCGTCGATTCCGAGGGTGCGGACGAATTGCCCGAATGCCGGATCGCGGCGTACCGCCGTCGCATCCTTGGAAAACAGGAATTCGAGATCGTTTGCGCTGCGGTTGGCCAGAGTTGCGAAGCTGCGAAGGGCGCGCTCCGGAGACTCCAGCAGCACCATCGCGCCGAAGTATAGGCGCGCCGAGATACCACCGGACTGCAGGGCGCGATCGAGGAGCGCGATGGCTGCAGGCCGCAGGCTGGGGTGCCGGTAGCCGTCGATTGTCGGATCGATCCAGGCGTTCGAACGCTGCACGACGGACTGCAACCCCCGCAGCGCCTGCGCAGCCTCCGTGTCCTCATGTTGATGTAGTTCGAGGAGGATCTTGGTCTCCGGATACGCCACCTCCTCCAGACCGAGCTCCCGCCCAAGCGCCACATCGCGCGCGGCGTCCTCGTCGCGGCCGAGTTCCAGATGCAGGATGCCGATGCGGTCGGCAACGACGGGAGCCAGCGGATCCAACTCCTGGGCGAGATGGGCCTGAGCCAGCGCGGCGTCAAGGCGGCCCACGGCCCCCAGCAGCTGCGAGTACATCTGCCGCAGGTCCGGGTTATTCGGCTCGGTCGCGATCGCCGTTCGGAACGCAGTTTCCGAGTCAATCCAACGCCACCGCATGAAGCCCAAGTAGGCGCGCGTGCCCGCGCTTATTGATCGGGTTCCTGTGAGTCGTTCGGCCGTGACGAGGGCCTTGTCCGCGAGCGCATACATGTCGGCGGGATCTTCAAAGGAGTAGCTAGGCAGGAGCGCGTACGCGTTTGCGAGGCCGATCTGCGCGCGCGCGTACGTTGGATCGCGGCGCGCGGCGGCAGAGAACAGATCGATCGCCAAGCGCAGCGATTCCTCGCCGCGCAGGCGGATTTGGTGCGCGCCCCGCATATAGAGCTGGTACGCCTGCAAGTCCCGCGAGCCCGGCTCGATGCTCGGCACTCCCGCGATGCCGTCGGGCGTGAGAAGGCCGACGAGCTCGCGCACAACCGCCGACGCAATGCTGCTCTGAACCGCAAAGATGTCCGCGGCGCTGCGCTCGTAAACCTTCGACCAGAGCACGCGCGCGTCGCTGGTGGCCGTCAGCGCCACGGCGATGCGCAGTCCCTCCGCGCTTTCAGCCACCGTGCCGTGCAGGACCGCATCGACACCTAACCGACGGCCGACCTCGACGATGTCGGCATGCGAAGCGGCGAGAGCGTTAGTCGACGTGCGGCCGGAGATGCGCAGTTGCTCGACAGAGGCCAACGAATCGACAATCTCATCCGCCAGCTCCGCGCCGACGTCACGGCCGAAGTCCCGGGCATTGGTCGTGTCGAACGGCAGCACGGCGAGCCTTGTCACCGGCGGCGGCGCCTCGNNCCCGCCGCGCAACGAGTAGACGCCGGCCAGAGTCAACGCAACACCGGTACACAGCGCGCCGGCAAAAAATATCCGTCGCCGCTCGCGGCCGTGCCGGCGGCTGAACCAGCCCACCGTAGGCGGCTCAGATAGCGGGTCCGAAGTTGGCGAGCTGTCCGTGACGGCCGCTGCGTCGGTCGGCGCCAGCGGTACGGGCGCCTGAAGAAGCGTGTAGCCGATCCGCGCTACGGTGCGGATGAAACGCGGCTCGCGCGAGTCGTCGGAAAAGACGGCGCGCAGCAGCGAGACGCAGCGAGAGAGTGCCTCGTCGGACACGACGCGGCCATCCCACACCTCGGCGATGAACTCGTCTCGGGTCACCACTTCGCCGCCGTGACGCGCCAGACAGACAAGCACCGCCATGACGCGCGGCTCCAGCCGGATAGGCGCCGAATTTGCGCCATCGCGCCGAAGCAGCGTGCCGTGGCGCGGGCGCACTTCCCAGCCGGCCAAGAGGAAGCCGGCGTCCAGCGACGTCGCGGTAGCCCTCAGCATCAGTGACTCTCCCCCGACGCGGCTGGGATTCTCGGGGAGCGCGCGCTCACCCCTTGGCCGCATCGTCCTGACCCCATCTAAGCACTTCCTCAGGAAAAAATCAGCAACTAACAACGCTTCCGTCAGGCGTCGGCGGCGACCGAAGCGCATGGTGCGTTTCGTCACGTAGGAGCGCCCCCACCGTGGAATATCCGCATCACTTGAGCGATTTGGGTAGCCTTCGGCACAGACCCCGCGTCGCACCCGCTGCTCTGATGATCGGCGGCTTGTGCCTCGCGGTGTCGGGGTGCGTCACCTCGGCAAAATATCGCCTGGCCAAGGCCGGCTCGCGCCCCGCCCAGCCATTGGGACTGGCGGTGACCGAGGCGCCGCTGGAGCTCGATCTAGGCACCGTGATCGTATTCAAGGGCCCCGGATCGTGGAAACGGGAAGCCCGCTGGGATGAGTACGTCGTGGTGCTGGTTAATCATGGCCGGGAGACCTTGGTAGTCGAATCCGCCGCGTTGATTGACGTGCGCAGTCAGGCGCGCGCGCCCGGCGAGGATCCGTGGAAGCTCGAAAAACAGAGCCGCAGCAACTGGGCCGTCAGCTGCTGATGAAGGAGCTTGGAGGCACCTTCTTTCTCTTCGAGCGTTTCGTCCATGAGNNGGCGCCGTCGCTTCCGTGGCCGAGGTCGGTCCGATGGCCGGCGGGGCGGCGGCCGCCGGCGCTGTGGCCGTGCTCGATGCCATTCCGGTGGTCGCGTTGCTGGAGATCTCGATGGTCGAGGTCATGAACCACCGCAACAAACTCGCGGTACAAAAGGAATTTCAACGGCGGCGCCTGGCTCTACCCCGCGACATTGCACCGGGCGAATCCGTCTCGGGCAGTCTGTTCTTTCCCATGACGCCCGGGCCGCAGCGTCTAATCGTTCGTGGCCGGGCGGCTGCGGAACCGGTCGAGGCGGTGCTTGATCTCGCAGCACTCGCGACTCTGCACCTAGCGCAAGCTCCTCAGAGCCGGTCAACAGTGCCCGCGGACCTCCCGCGCCGCCGTCCGACCACGTAGCCGGCGCCGAAGGGCAATCCGAGCATCACCAGCGTCAACAAGATCATCAGCAGCAGCGCTTCACGCACCAGCTTGTGCAGCTCGCGCCAGGACGTATCGACGGCGCGGGCGGCAATTTGCGCGGCGTCCGTCGAGACTTGAGCGCGCTGCGCGTCGAACGCGGCGACGACGCTTTCCCGCTCTGCCGCGACGTTTGCCGCAAGCGCTTCGCGCTCTACGCGAAGCGTCCGCAGCGTCTGCCTCCATGAAGCGTCCAGTCGGTCCGTCGATGAGTGAAGGCTGTCGTGGAATTCGGCGATGGCCTCATGCACCAACTCAGGGCTCGTGTCCGCGAGCTTGGAGATTCGCTCCAGCTGCGCGTCCATGTTCCGAAGCGCAGACCGATATGAGGCGTCGGTGAACCCGGCGCGGTCGAGCGCCAGTTCGGCCTCCCACAGGCTCATGGACGGGACCCGCTCACTGTAGATGCGCACGCGGTCCGAGACATCCCCGAGCGCCTGGGCCACAGTGCCGACGGCGCGCAGCGGACGAGTATCGCTTTGCGCGACTATCCACTCCGACAGTACGGACGGGCGTGCGCAATCCGCGCTCTCGATCGGATTGTGCTGGGTGTAGCCCAACACAAAGGAGTGATACCGCGAGTAGTCGCTTCCCGACACCTTCTGGGCTAGCGTATCGGCTTCGTCGGCGAGCCGCGTGACGCCTAGGCGCACTTGGGCCTGGGCGCTGCCCAGCAGATCTGCGCCCGCACCGGTGAGGAGAAAATCACTCAACTGCTGCGCAAAGGCCCAGGTATCAAGCAGGCTCCCGATCGGCGAAAGCCCGGTGGACGCGCGCGTGATTTCCGTGACGGCGCCCAACTTGAGCCGAAGCGCCTGCGAGCGGATCGCCGGGTCGGCGTCGCCGGGCACCGCATCGTCTATCAAATGCGTGATGGTGCTCGCGAAATGCGCCGCGTAGTCGCGAGTCAGCAACCGAGCCTCCTGTTCGCGCGGGGTCAGCGGTATTTCGGGTGATTTGATCGATAGCAGCGAGCAGCCGGTCAGCGCCAAGCCGGCCAGCAGCGGGACGGAACGCAGAAGCGCGGCACCGAGCATTACATCGAATGGCTTTCCAAAAGGTATTACCATCGGCTGAAACGTCCCTGGAGTTCAAAGCCGGTAAACCCGCCAACTTCCTTGCCACCGGCTGTGGGATACTCAATTATATTATCGGGAAAGTCCGACAAAGCGAGCAAAAGAACGCTATGGAAGAGGATACCTCAGCGAGCGATGCAAGGCGCGAGCGCCAGGTCCTTTTCCCGCGCTTAGTCGCTAGGTTTTCCGGTATTTCCTGGCAAGCCCTCGCGCAAACGCTGGGGACCGTGCTGCTTGTCGGCGCAATCGTCATCTTTGCCGCCGTGCACTTTGTCCGTTCGGCGCCGCCCAGCAAACTCACCATCGCAAGCGGTGCGCCGGGCAGCAGGTTCAATTTGGCGGCGAAGCAGTATCAAAAGATCATGGCGCGCAATGGCATTGCACTCAAGGTCGTTGAGACCGAAGGCTCCTCGGACAACTTGAATCGGATGTTGGACCCGCATTCAGGCGTGGACATAGCACTGGTACAGGGAGGCACCTCCGCCGCACCCGATGCCACCAATCTAGTATCGCTTGGCAGTGTGTTTTACGTGCCGCTGACCATTTTCTACGGCGGCCCGAATGCGTTGGAGCGCCTGTCGGAACTGCGCGGAAAGCGCATCGCGATCGGGCCGCCCGGCAGCGGCACGCGAATTCTTGCGCTGGCGCTGCTCAAGGCCAATGAGATCGACGGCCAGGGACAGACTCAGCTGCTTGATCTGGAAGGCGACGCCGCCAGGAAAGCCCTTCTGGGCCAACAGGCGGACGCCATCTTCCTGACGGGGGACTCGGCGGCGCCCGAGACCACGCGTGCAATGCTTCATACGCCTGGCATTCGTCTGTTCAATTTTTCCCAGGCGGACGCCTACGTTCGTCGCTTCCACTATCTGAACAAACTCGAGCTGCCGCCGGGCGCATTTGATCTGGGCGAGAATCTTCCGCCGACCGGCATCAACATGCTGGCTCCGACGGTCGAACTGCTGGCGCATTCCAACCTGCATCCCGCGCTGTCCGACTTGCTGATCGAAGCGGCCACCCAAGTGCACGGCGGCGCCACTCTGCTGCAAAACGCCGGGCAATTTCCGACTCCTGTAACGCACGATTTTCCGATCAGCTCGGATGCCGCACGCTATTACAAATCCGGGAAGAGCTTTTCCTATCGCTACCTGCCATTCTGGGTGGCAAGCCTGCTTGATCGCGCCGTGGTGGTGTTTTTACCGATATTCATCGTGGTAATTCCTGCATTGCGCTACCTGCCGGCTATCTACAGCTGGCGCGTCACCAGCCGCATCAACCGCCGCTACAAGCAACTCATGGCGCTCGAGCGTCAATCTCTCGGGGATCTGTCGCCGGAAAAACGATCAGCGCTTATTGATCGGGTGGCGCAGATCGAGAAGTCAGTCATTGCCGTTAAAATGCCAGGGTCGCACGCAGAGCAACTCTACGTATTGCGCGAGCACCTGCAGTTCGTACGCGAAAACCTGGCTCGATCGCCGCCGCAGCTTGCAGAGGCTCAATCGCTCGCACATAAACACGCAATATGAGGCTCAGGATCCGAACAGGCGAGACGGGCCGCCTGTAGTCCCGACCAGGGCGGCGTACGCAACCGACGCCGAGGGGCCCATGACGCACCACCCCATGTAACGCGCGTCTATCTCGGTTTGATCAATTTGTCGCCATCGGCCGCCCTCCAACCGTGGGCATTTGCGGACTGGCGCACAAATCGCCTGTACCGCAATATGTAAACTCGCGATTATGTTCACGCCAGGGATGTGTCGGGGCGGAAGCATGGCCGCAATCATTTGCGCGGGCAGGGCCGCGTCAAGCTTTTCCCGACGCGGCATCGCGACGGCGATGACAGCATGGTTGATTTTGGCGCTGATTGCTGCGGGTTCCGCGGTTGCCAGCACGTGCGCCCCGGCGGCCACCCAAGGTACGGCGCCCAGCGATTATCAAGACTATTGCTGGCTGGATTTTTCGGGCTACTCGGATGCGCTCGCACAAGCGGCCGGGCAACCGTTCAACTTTGCCCTGCCAGATGGCTCGAGCCTGAGCTTTATTTTGCACGTCAGCACGAACGAGGGCAATCCGGCACTGGCCGCCGTCGCGACGCCTTCCTGGAGCGGAGCCGCGATCGGCCAAAGCGGCTTTAACGGGATCCCCGGTAATCCCGTTCTCTATGAAACGATCAGCGGGTCGACCGTACAGGTCGTCCTCAGCAACATCACGGTGACGCCGCCGGCAGGCAGCGGCGCAACGGCTTCCTACGACATCGTCGCCGCGGACGGCGAGTCGACCAACCAGGGCGAGTCCCTGAGCTTTACCACCACCGGCACCGCGTGGACGCAGCTGGCACAAATCCCCTACGGCACCGGGTATCCGACCGTAACCGGTGTGGGCACTGCGACGGTTACCGAAACCGGTGTTGCCGGCACGGTCGGCGCATTCGCATTCGGCTCGTTCAACAATCCAACGCAAATCTCGTCAACTCTGGTAGGCGGCGGACTGCAAGGAGCCATGTTCGCGATTCGCTATGCCTCGGTGGCGTTGACCGCACAGTTCAACGGCGCGCGCGCGAATGCGAGCGACCAATTCACCTACAGCATCAAGAACAACGGCGGACAAGCCCTTGCGAAGGGCACGACCACCGGAGCAGCGCTCGGCCCCTTTCCACCGGCGCTCGTTCCCACGATCGCGGCAGGCTACCCGTTCGTCGTGAACGAAGTTCTCGCGCCGGGAAGTGCCAGCACGCTCGCGAACTACGCCATTTCCTTGACCTGCACCAACCAATCGACGGGCAGCTCGTCCACCGTCTTGCCGGTCAATCAAGCCGGCAACACTTATACGTTTCCTCGCCTGCAATTCGGCGACGCGCTGTCGTGCATCTTCACCAACACGGCCAATCGCGCCGACGTGATCATTACAAAGACCGGACCCGCATCCGTCAACGCCGGCGCTCCGGTCAGTTACACGCTGGTCGTGAACAATCAAGGTCCATCCGCTGCAAACGGCATCCTGGTACAGGATCCGGCCGTCGCTAATTTCAGCGCGGCCACCGTTGCCTGCACCACGGCCTCCGGTGGGGCGGTGTGTCCAAATGCCGCGGCGACCACGGTGGCCGCTCTTCAAGGTGCGGGTATTGCCATCCCCACCCTTCCGAACGGCGGTGCGGTGACGTTGCTGGTGAGCGGCACCGCGGGCATTAACAACATCGTCAATGTGGCGTCCCTTGTCCCGCCGGCGGGGCTCATCAACAGCAACCCCAGCCCATCGGCCACCGCGAGGACCACGGTGACCGCTTCGGCGGACATGGCGAGCACGTTGACATTTCCGCCCAGTGTCAATGCGGGACAACCGGTTGCCGGTACCGTCCTGTACACGAACAACGGACCGAGCACGGCGAGTGGCACCACGTTTGGCTTGACGCTGTCGGCAAATCTCGCGGCGCCGCCGACTTTGAGCGGACTGCCCGCCGGCGCGACTTATAGCTACATCGCGGCCACCGGAGTCGTGACCTTCACCGGTATGCCGATCGCGCTGGCGTCGGGCAGCAATGTCGGTCCCATCGCCGTGAACTACATCCAGCCGCCCTCGGGGACCTCCGTTGTTACTGCGACCGTCAACTCCACGACTTTCGATCCGAACCTCGCCAACAACACCGCCGCCGCCACGATCGCGGGAGTACCGGCGGCCGACGTGGCGAGCAAGGTCACTTTCCCGGCGACCGTCAACGCGGGTCAACCCGTATCGGGCACCGTGCTGTACACCAACAACGGACCGAGCACGGCGAGCGGCGCCACCTTTGGCTTAACGCTGTCGGCGAATCTCGCGGTGCCGCCGACTTTGAGCGGACTGCCCGCCGGCGCGACTTACACCTACGTCGCGAGCAGCGGCGTCGTGACCCTCGCCGGCATGCCGACCACACTGGCGTCGGGCAGCAATGTCGGTCCCATCACCGTGAGCTACACCCAGCCGCCCTCGGGGGTCTCGGCCGTGAGCGCGACCGTCAACTCCGCGACTCTCGATCCGAACCTCGCCAACAACACCGCCACCGCCACGATCACGGGAGTGGTGGTGGCCGACGTGGCAAGCAAGGTCACTTGCCCGGCGAACGTCAATGCCGGTCAACCGGTATCGGGTACCGTGCTGTTCACCAACAACGGACCGAGCACGGCGAGCGGCACCACCTTTGGCGTGACGCTGCCCGCGAATCTCGCAGTGCCGCCGACTTTGAGCGGACTGCCCGCCGGCGCGACTTATAGCTACCTCGCGAGCAGCGGCGTCGTGACCTTCACCGGCATGCCGACCACGCTGACGTCGGGCAGCAATGTCGGCCCCATCACCGTGAGTTACATCCAACCGCCCTCGGGGAACTCGGTCGTGAGCGCGACCGTCACCTCCGCGACTCTCGATCCAAACCTCGCCAACAACACCGCCGCCGCCACGATCACGGGAGTGGCGGTGGCCGACGTGGCGAGCAAGGTCACTTTCCCGGCGCACGTCAACGCAGGCCAATCCGTATCCGGCACCGTGCTGTACACGAACGAGGGACCGAGCACGGCGAGCGGCACGAGTTTTAGCCTGACGGTGGCGGCGAATCTCACGGTGCCGCCGACTTTGAACGGACTGCCCGCCGGGGCGACTTACACCTACGTCGCAAGCACCGGTGTCGTGACCTTCACCGGCATGCCG
The DNA here is from genome assembly GCA_003132425.1 of Gammaproteobacteria bacterium. Taxonomy (GTDB): domain Bacteria; phylum Pseudomonadota; class Gammaproteobacteria; order Steroidobacterales; family Steroidobacteraceae; genus Bog-1198. The sequence goes on from PKXS01000086.1 coordinate 19,366, forward strand.
ACCACGCTGGCGTCGGGCAGCAATGTCGGCCCCATCACCGTGACCTACACCCAGCCGCCTTCAGGAACCTCTGTTGTTACTGCGACCGTCAACACGACGACTCTCGATCCTGACCCCGCCAATGGCACCGCCAAGGCCACCATCACCGGCGCTCCTGCCGAGCTAACGGGCACGGTGTTCATCGACAACAATCAGGACGCCGTATTCGACAGCGGCGATACCCCCATTGCCGGCGTCGCCGTGCAGCTATTCGAGGGCACGCGGTTGGTCGCCACCGCCGTGAGCAGCACGTCCGGCAAGTATGCGTTTACGGGTCAAGCCAGCGGTGCGTATTCAGTGGCGGTCACGCCGCCGCATGGTTACCTCAGCGACACGCCCTCACCGGTGGCCGTCACGCTGAGCAGCGGCGCTCCGACCGTCGTCAATTTCGGCGTGATACCTGCAGGTGCCGACGGTGCCCTAGTGCTCACCAAGACCACACCGCTGGTGGATATCTCTGCGGGGCAGTCGGTGCCGTACACCATCACCGCCGTCAATTCCAAGAATACGCCGATCGTGAACAGCAACGTCGTCGACCTGATTCCCGCGGGCTTTCACTTCCGTGCAGGTAGCGGCTCGGTCAACGGCAAGAAGCAAGACCCCACGGTCAACGGCCGCGAGTTGACATGGACGCATTTGGCGTTCGCGCCGGGAGAGAAAAAAACCTTCACTTTGGTGTTGACCGTCGGTGCCGGCGTGACCGGCGGCGAATTCGTCAACCAAGCTAGCGCCTTCAACGCTCTGACCCACGCGCTCATCTCGAATCTCGCCACCGCCACGGTTCGCATCGTGGGAGACCCGACGTTCGATTGTCCCGATCTCATCGGCAAGGTCTTTGACGATGCGAACGCGAACGGCGTCGAGGATCCCGGCGAGAAGGGAATCGCGGGCGTGCGATTGATTACCGCTCAAGGGTTATTGGTCACCACCGACGCGCAGGGCCGCTATCACATCGCCTGTCCGGTGCATCCGGACGCTGCAATGGGAACCAATTTCGTCGTCAAGGTCGACGAGCGAACTCTGCCCTCGGGCTACCGGCTGACCACCGACAATCCGGAGACGGTACGGTTGACGGCCGGCAAAGTATCGAAACTCAACTTCGGCGCCACGATCCATCGGGTGGTCCGTGTCGAGGTCAATGACGGCGCGTTCGACGGCAACGAGTTGCGCCCGGCGGTTTCGCAACGACTCGATCTCTTGGTGACCTCGCTCAAAGATCAGGCGTCCATTGTGCGCCTAGCGTATGCGGCGGCCGATGAATCGGACGCCACAGTGGCCTCGAGATTGCAGGGGCTGAAAGCGGCGCTCGCCGCGCTCTGGAAGTCCCACGACTGTCACTATCCCCTGCGCGTCGAGGAAGACATCGTTCGCAGCGCAAGGCCGCATGACGGGGGCGGCAAGACACCATGACCTCCCTGCGTCCCATCGTACAAGCTCGGTGGCTCGTCTGCTGTGCTCTGCTGTGCATCGCGTGGCATGCGAGCGCGGTTCGAGCGGCGGACTCGCCCGATTGCCGGCGGCTCGTGGGGGGCACGATCTCGTGTACCGGCGAGCCCGCGGGCGACGCACCCGCCAACACCGAGCGTGCCGAGCCCGACGCACCGCCGTCCGATGCGCTCATCCTGCGTCTGTCGGCGGCAGTGGCCAATGTACCGAAGACGGCCCCCACCACGACGCTGCAGCTGTTCGACGTCGGACAACAGGCCAATTTCGAATCCGGACGCGATGATTTGACGTCCGTGGCCATCGCCAAACTCCAGGCTTTCGTCGCCTCATTGCGCGACGCCCGTCCGCGCCGCGTGCTGGTGACCGCGCACACGGATTCGCAGCGCCTCGTACGAGAGGCGAAAGCACTTTTCAAGACCAATCAACGCTTATCGGAGGCTCGCGCAATACGGGTCGTGCGTTTTTTGCAGGCGGCTCTGGATTTGCCGGAAGCCGCGTTCGCGATTCAAGGATTTGGCGCCAGCAAGCCGCTTGCGTCCAACGTTACCGAGGCCGGACGCGCCCGCAACCGTCGAGCTGAGGTATCGGTCTGGGTGGAGCAAACCGTGCCGCCCGTGGTCGCCGCAGCGCCGGTCCCGCCGCCGGCGGAAGCTACCGCGGTCTCGAGTTGTATCGGGGATGGCGCGAACCAGCTTGCTCCAGTGAGGATTACGGTCGACGGAGTGCCGCTCGATAAACGGGAGGGAGCCAACGAGGCCGATCGGCAACGGTGCGTGGATGTGGCACTCGCGCGCGCGGACATACAAGTCCGCTACGATCCGCTCGAGCAGGCGCCGTTCCTCAACGCGATCGCCATACCGCAAATCGCCGTCGTCGGTCAGCCGGTGCGCTTCACCACCTACACGAATTATCCTCGTTACATCGCGAAGGCCGAAATGCGCGTGTTCGCGGAGGATCAGAGCACACAACAAAGGCCGCTCGCGGTGATTCCAGTGATCGCGGGCGAATCGGCCGACTGGGTACCCCCCACACCCGGCAAGTCGCTGTTGCACCTTACCGCCGTGTTGGGACGATCGCGTCACGTGAATTACCTTCTGCGGGTCTACGATGGCAAGGGGCACTTCGACGAGACGAAACCGCGGCGCCTCGATTTGGTCGACAAGGCACCGATCGCAGCGATCGACATCGACGCCGAGAAACTCGCGCGCGAAACCGAGCAGCGGGCCTACGGAGAGAACACTCTGGTATTGCGCAATATTCCCGTGCACGGCGGCGCCGTGACGGTGAGCGGCGGCAACGTTCCGCCGGGCGATAAGGTCATCGTGCTAGGGATGCGCATCCCAGTCGACGACGATCGGCATTTCGTGGCGCGACAAATCCTGCCGGGAGGTCCGCAACAAGTGACCGTAAAGATCGTCAACGAACGCGGTGAAGGACTCGAATTCGCCCGCAATCTGGTGGTTGCGACCGATGACTCGTTCTTCGTCGGCCTCGCCGATCTCACCGCCGGCAAGAACGGTGTGAGCGGACCCATCGACTTGGTGACCGGTGACCCCAATCTTGCGCGCCGCGATTACCTCAACGGGCAACTCGCGTTTTATTACAAAGGTCTCATCAACGGTCAATGGCTGCTGACGGCGGCGGCCGATACGCAGGATCAGCCGATTCGCGATCTGTTCAGTAATTTCTCCAGCAAAGATTCGCAGGACTTGCTGCGCCGGATCGATCCGGACAAGTACTACCCGGTTTACGGCGATGACAGCACCACGGTGCAGGATGCCCCGACGTCCGGCAAGTTCTACGTTCGATTGGAGAAGGGCGATAGCTCGGTGTTGTGGGGAAATTTTCAGACCCATATGAGCGGCACCGATTTCATCCAATACACCCGCACGCTCTATGGCTTGAGCCTGCGCTATCGTTCGACGGACGCGACATCGCTCGGAGAGAAACGGAGTAGCGTCGATGCGTTTTGGGCCGACCCCGGCACACTCGGCTCCCGTCAGGAATTTCGCGGCACGGGGGGGTCACTGTACTACCTGCAGTATCAGGACGTCTCCGTCGGATCCGAGCAGATCTGGGTGCAAGTGCGGGACAAGGATTCCGGGATAGTCGTTTCCGCCACGCAACTGGTGCCGGCGCAGGACTACGACATGAATTACATGCAGGGCCGAATCCTCTTGCACAGCCCTCTGCCGGCAACCGCCAACGCCGATACAGTGGTGCATTCCGGCGGACTCGACGGCGATCCGGTGTATCTCGTCGTGACCTACGAATACGTGCCGGATTTCTCGAGCCTCAGCTCCCTCTCCGTCGGCGGTCATGCGAGCGAGTGGTTCGGCGATCATCTGCAGCTCGGCGTTTCGAGCTTCCATCAGGGCGATCCGGGCGAGCAACAGGACTTGCGCGGCGTGGACGGAACCTGGCGATACATGCCGGGAACCTATATCAAGGCCGAATACGCGCATTCCGATGGCCCCGGCACGCCCACCCTGACATCGATCACGGGCGGCCTCTCATTCGACACCTTGACCACCACTGGGGGTCCCGCCAGCGCCGAGCGCATCGAAGCCGCGGTCGACCTTGCCGAGGTTACTGCTTCGATGCAAGGCAAGATCACCGCTTACGACCAGAATCGCGACGCCAATTTCTCGGGTCCCGGCCAAATCACGCCGGGAGTAGGCGTGCACCAAGACGGCGGCTCCGTCAGTTTGCCGCTCAGCGCTGCAACCCAGATCACGGGTAAGTACGACGGCACCAATTCCGCGACCCAAACCCTGCACAGCGGTGAGGCGGGCGTCGAGCACAAGATCGACGACCACTGGCGGGTGGCATTGGGGGCACGCGTCGATGATCGCGAGAATGCGGTCCCGAACGCGAGTCCGATCCTCTCGCAAAACGGCCAACGCACCGATGTGGCGCTCACCGTCGGCTATCAGCCGACATCGACGAAAGTCCCGCCCACGGATGGCGCTCAGGCCGGACCTGCGAAACCGGCGACGCTTAAGACAGGTGCCCTGGGCGGCGCGAAGCCGCCGTGGGATGTGTACGGGTTCGTGCAGGATACAGTGACGCACACGGAAACTCGTCCGGAAAACGACCGCGCCGGCGTGGGCGGCAGCTACCAACTAAACGATGCCGCACGAGTTGGGGCGGAGGCTTCCGACGGAAGCCTGGGTGTTGGGGGCAAAGTGTCGACCGACTATCGGATCGACGATCGCAGCAATGTGTATGTTAACTACACCCTTGCGGCCGATCAGCCTGACGCGCTCAACGTCGGCCGAAACGGTACCCTGACTACCGGCACTCGCTATCGCTATGACGACGCCACCAGCGTGTATGGCGAAGAGCGCATGCAGACCGGAACCGGGCCCGACAGTCTGACACGGGCGTACGGCGTCGATTTTTCGCCCAGCAAGCAATGGACCTATGGTCTGAAATTCGAACGCGGCACGGTATCCGACCCCGTAGCCGGCGATCTCTCGCTCACCGCGGTTGCCGCGACCCTGGAGTACACCAAAGGGAAAATCAAGTACAGCGTTGCACTCGAATGGCGAGACAACGATTCTTCGATCAACGGAGCTTCGCGAACCGAACTCGCACGCAACAGTCTTTCCTATCAGGTCGATCCCGATTGGCGCTTGTTCGGCAAGCTCAACTGGTCGCAAACCGACGGCGAAGCATCCTCGACTTTGAACGCCGAATACCACGAATTCATTCTGGGAGCAGCGTGGCGACCGATTCGAGACGATCGTTGGAATGTGCTGTTTAAGTACACCTCGCTCGATGAACAGCCGTCCACCGCGCAGATCAGTTCGGTGGGCAACACCGAGAACTATGCGCAACAGAGCCAGGTATGGGACATCGATGCGACGTACCAGACGACGCGATGGCTGTCGCTCGGAGTGAAGTACGCGATTCGTACTGGCGAGCTGCAGTCGGTGGAGACCGATGGGACGCCGACCGAGGGGCAGTGGTACTACAGCCAGGCGCAGCTGTGGATCCTGCGCGGCGATTTGCAATTTCCACGCCAGTGGGACGGGATGCTGGAGCTACGGCGGTTGTCGATTCATGAGACCGATGATCAGCGCACCGGTGCGTTGTTGGGGATCTACCGTCACATGAACGATCACTTTAAGATCGGCGTGGGCTACAACTTCACGGACTATTCCGACAACTTGACCGACCTGGCTTACCGCAGCCACGGATTCTTCATCGACATGATCGGCAAATTCTAAACGCCGACTTTGCCGGGGTTAGCCAATAGCCTCTAGAAAGCCGTGCTCGGCAACCCATGCCTTGTTGAACAGTCGTGATTGATACTTCGCTCCGCCGTCGCAAAGGATTGTGACGACGGTATGTCCAGGACCGAGTTGCTTGGCAACCCTGACCGCCGCGGCGACATTGATACCCGCCGTGCTGCCCAGGAGCAAGCCCTCTTCGCGCAGCAGCCGATACACGAAGTGCATGGTCTCAGCGTCGGCGATCCGCAATGCATCGTCGATCGGCGCGCCGGCGAGATTCGCGGTCACGCGTCCCGTGCCGATGCCCTCGGTGATGGATGAGCCGCCGTCCGATTTCAACTCACCATTCTTGATGTAGTGGTACAACGAGCTGCCCGGCGGATCTACCAGAACGATTCGAATCGACGGGGATTTCGACTTCAGATAGTCAGCGACGCCCGCCAGCGTGCCGCCGGTGCCGGTAGAGGCGCAGAACGCATCGATTTTCCCCTCCGTGTCACGCCAGATTTCCGGCCCCGTGGATTCGTAGTGNNGCGCGGTGCGGTTGGCGGTATTGTCGAATTGATTGGCCCATATGGCGTCGGGTAGTTCCTGTGCCAATCGTCCGGCGACTTTTTGGTACTGGTTCGGGTTGCCGTAGGGAACCGCAGGCACCTTGCGCAACTCCGCGCCCAAAGCTTCGATGATCTGGTACTTCTCCGCGGCCTGATTGTCCGGCATCACGATCACGCACTTGTAGCCCCGCGCATTGCAGACGTGCGCAAGACCGATGCCCGTGTTACCCGCCGTGCCTTCCACCACCGTGCCGCCGGGCCTCAACACGCCCCGCCGTTCCGCGTCCAGGACAATCCACTTGGCTGCACGGTCTTTCACAGACCCGCCGGGATTCATGAATTCGGCTTTGCCAAGGATCTCGCATCCAGTTTTCTCGCTTATGCGGCCGAGACGAATCAACGGCGTGTTTCCGACTGCCGCCGTAAAGCCCTCTTGAACATTCATCTGCGCTCTCCGCTGAAATTTGCCGTGCATCGTGCCATCGGAAGATAGCGTAGCAGCGAATGCGGCAACGAGCCCAAGCCGGGAGTTAGACGAAGCCTTGACGGGGCTCCACAAAACAATCCCCGGACTTGCCGGGGACTTTTGAGTGGAACAGGTGGTGGGTAAAAACCCAACACGTCCTTCTGTGGAAGATACGTGGCACACGGGTGCCCTTATTACGTTCGACCTTCTTTAATTTCGCTCTCTGTTGCAGGTAAGTAACGCCAGGTCTGCGACCTACCTCTTGCCAGTGGCGAACAAGATAGCAGATAACATAGACAAATCCAATAGTTAAGAACGTAAGCTTGAATATTGCCGCGCTATGTCAAAGCCCCGACCAATATGTGACAGCAGCGCAACAACGGCTGCCGGGACATGGTTCACTTCCACTGCGTGGCCTTTTGCTCGAAACCCGCCGAGCCCGCTCGCACCACGCAAAATCGCTGGCCGGTCGGTGCTTCCATCACCCACCAGGTCTCGATTTGTTGCAGGCGTCTCGCGCCCAATTTTTCCAGGCGGCGAACTTCCGCTTCGATATCGTCGGTTTCGATATCAAGATGCACGCGGCTGAGATGATCGACCTTCTGCACTTCGATATGCAGATCGTGCTGTGTATCTTCCAATCTTTTGTATTTATCGCCCTCGCTGCCTGGCAGCACGCGCGCCGGCATGCCGAGCGCTGCGCTCCAAAAATCGGCGGCACGGTCCAAGTCACCGGTTTGGCAATCGATGATGAATCCGCCCAGTTTGCTTTTATGCATCGCTTGCTCCAAATTCAAGGCAATCGCGAGGGCAATCGGCATGAAATATCTGCACACTATGGTACGGGTCACCGACATCGAGCAATCGCTGCATTTCTATCGCGATGCGCTCGGTCTGGTGGAACTGTCGCGCCGCGACTATCCTCAGGGCCGCTACACCTTGGTGTTCTTGGNNCATCTACGCAACCTGCAAGCGCTTGATGGAACACAGGGTCACAATCAGCCGGCCTCCACGCGATGGACGCATGGCGTTCGTTCGCTCGCCCGACGACATATCGATCGAATTGCTGCAACAAGGCACCGCGCTCGCTCCCGCCGAACCGTGGGCCACCATGCCGAATACCGGCGCATGGTAGGCGCGCTGCGCCTTCGTGCCCTCAGAACATCTCCGAGGCGTCGGGCTCTTTGACGATCACCTTCGTGCGCGAGGGAATATGCTCGCCTGTGATCATGTCGGCGTAGGCCTGGCCGGGACCCACCATCGGATAGACGCCGGCGTCCGGATCGATCATGACCTCGAGGAAGGCCGGTCCATTGAATCGAATGAACTCCCCGATGACATGCGGCACATCGGATTTCTTGTCGAGCCGCGCGGCGTACTTGAATCCATCGGCCAGCGCCGCCTTGACGAAGTCTTTCTTGTGCAAGCTCTTGTCGCTGGCGCTCAGACGCCCATTGTGGAAAAGCTTCTGCCATTGCTTGACCATGCCGTCGCCGCAATTATTGAGAACAACCACCTTGATCGGCAAATCGTAGGTGGTGACGGTCTCTAGCTCGCCGATATTCATGCGGATGCTGGCATCGCCGTCGAAGTCGATGACCAAGCGCTTGCGCTCTGCAAACTGCGCGCCGACTGCCGCGGGTAGGCCGAATCCCATGGTTCCCATGCTGCCCGATGTGAGCCATAGCCTCGGGCTGCGGAAATCAAAATACTGCGCAGCCCACATCTGGTGCNNTGCGCCGCCCACATCTGGTGCTGGCCGACGCCGGTCGTGATGATCGCCTCGCCGCGCGTCAGCCGGTTGATTTCCTCGATGACGTAATAAGGTTGAATCAACGCGCTCGCGCGATCGTAATTCATGGCGTATCTCGAACGAAGCTCATCGCAAGACGCAAGCCACTCGGACCAATCGCGCTTGAATCCTTTGCGCTTGCCGTAATCCAACAAGGTGAGGAGAGCGTCCGGCATCGAGCCGACGTGACTCCAATCGACGCGCTTCACCTTGTTGATCTCGGATCCGTCGATATCCAAATGCGCGATAAACCTGGCGCTCCCGGCAAATTTTCCGGGATTGCCCGCCACTCGATCATCGAAGCGCGCGCCGAGAGCCAGCAAGCAATCGCAGTCGTCGACCGCGTAGTTCGCAAACGCCGCGCCGTGCATGCCCAGCATGCGCATCGATAGCCGATCGGTGGTATCGACCGCGCCGATTCCCATCAGCGTCGTGACGATGGGCACCTGAAACTCTCGCGCGAATTCGCGTAAGGCGAACGCTGCATTACCGTTGATCACGCCGCCGCCGGCATAGATTAGCGGCCGCGACGCCTTCCCCAAGGCCGCGAAGAAATCCGCACATGCTGCATCCGGCAGTTTGTTCGCCTCCAAGCGACTCATCCGCTGCCGGTATCCGGGAACCGGGAGGCGGCCCGATCCTTGAAATACGCCCTTCCAGTTCTGCACATCCTTCGGAACGTCGAGCACCACCGGCCCGGGCCGGCCGGTGCGCGCGATTTCAAATGCCGTGCGGACCGTGGCCTCCAGCTTCGTCGGATCGGTGATCAAGAACACATGCTTGGCGACCGCGCCCATGATGCTCGGGACTGGCGCTTCTTGGAATGCGTCCGTGCCGATGGCGGTGGTCGGTACTTGCCCGCAGATCACCACGATGGGCACCGAGTCCGCCAAGCTGTCCCGCACGGGGGTCACCGTATTGGTGGCACCGGGCCCCGAGGTCACCAAAGCTACGCCGACTCTGCCGCTGGCGCGCGCATAGCCGGCGGCCATGAAGCCGGCCCCTTGCTCGTTTGCCGGCACGATGAGCGGCATCGCGGAGCTGTGTTCCTGGTTGAAGCGGAACACGGCGTCGTAAATCGGCAAAATCGCGCCGCCGCTATAGCCGAATATTGTATCCACACCTTCGTCGGCCAGTACCTGCACGAGCATTTCCGCGCCCGTCATGCCGGTGCCCGCCAGCGGGTGGGCAACTTGATTCAACATGTCGTAACGGTCTTTCACGGCGAAAGACTAGCAGTTCTCACCCTGGCGCCCAAGTGCCGCCCTCCCGTATCCTGCATGACCATGCGACACCTCATAGCAATACTGCTGCAAAATGAAGCGGGAGCGCTGACGCGCGTTACCGGCCTGATCTCGACCCGCGGCTACAACATCGACTCCCTCTCGGTGGCGCCCACCAACGATCCCACCGTGTCGCGGGTCACCCTGGTCACCATCGGCTCGGATCAAGTCATCGCGCAGATCAACGCGCAGCTCCTCAAGCTGGTGGATGTGGTGGCGGTCGACGATATGACCGGCGGCGATACCCTCTCCCGCGAGTTGCTGCTGATCAAGCTGCAAATCGCCGCCGGACGCGTCGAGGACCTCAACGCGCTGCTACGGCGGACCGGCGGCCGGGTGCTTTCATCGAACCCGTCCAGCTACATCGTGGAGCTCACCAGCAGTGAAGTCGAGATCGGCGAATTCATCGCCAATATCGCCGCATTCGGCGCTATCGTCGAAGTCGTTAGAAGCGGTGTCCTCGGCATTTCCCGCGCCAACCCGCATTTGCATGTCCTCAAATGACGGTTCTCGCAAGCTCGACCGTAGTTTTGCGCTAGTATTCGACTCGATACTCGAGGATACGATTGCATCATGCGTGAAATCGAAGTCACCCTGGAACGTGCCGCCATTGCGGACGCAGCGACGGGCCTTTGGGGCTGTTTGCTTTGATGCGGCTGCTTGGGCCGGTGTGCGCCGGCGCGCTCGTGGCCGTCGGAAGCGCGGCGGCCGCGATGCCGGGCGACGCCGGGATGCCGCCGCGGGTCGAAGCGCGCTCCGATACGTTCCTGGCGGTAGGCGTTGTGCATGACGACCGCATGGCGATTCGCTTGAGCCGTCTCCTCGATAACTCTCCCGTGCGCGACGCCGTATTGACGGTGGTTTTGAGGGGCGAAGCTCACCCCACTATCGCCGAAACCGACGGCAGCTACTCTTTCGAGTCCAAGGAATTGACGCTGCCCGGAACGGCATCGGTCGACATTCAAGTGCGGCAGGGCGACGTTCGCGAAAGCCTCAAAGGCACTTTGCAGATCAGCGGCACTGCGGACAAACCGGGCGAAAGGAGCAATGCGCGGCAGCTCTGGTGGTGGGTCTTGAACTTCAGCGTGTGCATCGGCGTTCTTCTGCTGATATCCCGGCGCCGAAAATCCGCGAAAAGCTAGAAGCTCTGCATCGTTTGGACCAGGAATTGAACGTGGTTGATTCCGGCGAGATTGTTGAGCGGGAAAGCGAGATCGATGTGCAGCACATTGCCGAGCCCGGAGCGCGTATTGCCGAGCCGCAAACCGAACCCCACATCCCGCAATAATCCTGGGTCGCTATTGCCGATGGTGCCACGGCCCCAGGTACGCCCCATGTCGCCGAATATCGCGCCACCCACACGCGCCAGACGGAAAGGGTACCAATCGGTAAAGAAACGCTGCTCCACCGTCAGCAGCGCGCGCGATGTGCCGGACTCGTATCGCAGGGGGTAGCCGCGCAACCCGTTATCGCCGCCGAGAAGAAGTTGCATGTCAGGATCCAGCGCATCCGTGACGGTCGCGGAGAGCGAGGAATAGAACAGCCAGTCAGGACGCCAGCGCCAATAGTAAGTGGCGCCGGAATTGGATATTAAATTTCGCGCACGTCCGTCCTCGACGCGGGAGGAAAACATGCTGGTCACGAATAGCTGCTGCAATTCGTCCAATTCGAATCCCCGCACCACTTTCGCAGTCAGCATGACGGCATCGAGGTTCGCGCCGAACGAGTCGCTGGAGTATCCCACTTCACCGCTTACTTCGGTGCCGAAGTACAGGTCCTCGGTTCGGCCTATTTCATTTTCATCGCCGACTTTCTTGTAGTTGTCCTGGAGAAAATCGAAGCCGACAAACGGGTAGGAAAGGATCCTATCCGCAGGCAGCTGCGCAGCGGGCGTCGAGGTGCCCGGCGTAGGGACGAAGATATTCTTGTCGTAGCGCATGCCGAACGTCCAGCGCTTGGTCCAGCCGTCTATCAAGCCGTTTGAGACGCCGCCGCTCAATTCATAGGATGATTCGTTGTCGTTGAATTGATCGACGATATTCCCCAAGTTGTAGCGCGATACCGTGCGGTCGTAACTCAGCCCGATTATTTTGGTGCTCCAGGGCGCGTCGAGCGAATAGAAGGGCCGGATGACCTGCAATGAGCGTTGATCGCCGTCGCTCGAATCGACATAAGTGAGCGCCGACGTCCATCTCGAACCCATTACATTCGGATCGGTCAACGCCAACGTGTCGCTGGTGCGATCGACCGTGCTGCTGTGCGACAGTTGTACGGTCTTTCCAAGCCCGAGAAAGTTCGTATCTTGAAGGTTGAAGCTGCTGGAGTTCGTCCCGCCTGCCCGGCCGAAGGAAATGCCGGGACTCAAGGTCCAGACGTCTTTGGTAATTACTTTGATATCGACGACTCCATTGGCGTAGCGCACGGGCACCACGCGAGCGTCGTATACGTAGGGCAGCAGGCGCAGCGCTCTCTCGGTTTCCGCAAGCTTGCGCGCGCGGTATTTCTGCCCGCTCGCGAACAACAGCTGCGCCCTGATGGCCGATCGCTTGGTGCGAACATGCAAACGGTCGGCAAGGCGAAATAGGCCGGTCTGCTCGCGGGGATCGCTTTCGTCGAATATGTTCCGCGTATCGATATCAATGGCGCCGATGGCGGCCCCCGCCGCCTCCATGGCGGCATCGCTCGGCAAGTCCGCGGGGCGCGGCTCCTCGATGCGGGTGTGTTCTTGGTCGGTAAACTTTGCCGCAAATCCCGGCTCGGCGATCGTCACCGCCAGAACCGTCAACGCCAGCACCCGGCTGTTAATGGACAGGGTCATCCGCCGAGGCTACCTGCACCTAGTGCAGCGCGCAGCACTCGTCACAACGCGGCGTTGTCGCTCTCTCCGGTGCGGATGCGAAGAACCCGCAGGATGTCGGTGACGAATATTTTTCCGTCGCCGACCTTACCGGTCTTGGAGGCACCGACAATCGCCTCCATCACCTGATCGACGAGCTCATTCTTGACCGCGACTTCTATGCGGGTCTTCGGTACGAAGTCGACGACGTATTCCGCTCCGCGATACAGTTCCGTATGCCCGCGCTGGCGCCCGAAACCCTTCACCTCGGTGACAGTCATGCCGGATACCCCTATTTCGGAGAGCGCCGCGCGTACATCGTCCAGCTTGAAGGGCTTGATAATCGCGGTAATCAATTTCATTCTGGACTCCGGACAGCGGGGGGCCGGCTACGATCTTATTACTATTGTACGCGGCAGGCCACGCCTCAATTGGCCCTTTCGGGGTCGGCCGCGACCCGCTATAAAGGCGGCTCCTATGCAAAGCCGGCCGCAATCTCAAGGAATCCAATGATCTCCACCATCGTAATCATCGGCGCAGGTCAGGCCGGCGCGCAGGCCGTCGACACACTGCGGCGCGAGGGCTTCGATGGCCGCCTCGTCTTGGTCGGCGATGAGCCGCATCTACCGTATCAACGGCCGCCGTTGTCGAAGAAATATCTTTCCGGAGAACTGGCGGGGGACCGCTTGCCGTTTCGGCATCAATCCTTTTACGACGAGCACCGCGTCGAGCTTAAGCTGGGAGTGCGCGCAATTCGGCTCGATCCGGCCGTACGTCTGGTCACGCTTGCGGACGGCGAGAAGCTGCAATACGACCGATTGCTGCTCTGCCTAGGCTCCGATTCGCGGCGCCTTGCCTGTCCTGGCGTCGAGCTTTCCGGCGTGCACTATTTGCGTGCAATCGCCGATGTGCAGAGGATTCGCGCCGGCATCAGAACCGGCGCGCGCGCCCTCATCATCGGCGGCGGATATATTGGGCTCGAAGCCGCGGCGACTTGCCGCAAGATGGGCTGCGAAGTCACGGTTCTGGAAATGGCCGACCGGGTGATGAATCGCGTCGTCGCGCCGGATGTTTCGCAGTTCTTCTCGGAGGAACACCGCGCGCAAGGTGTCTGCATCGTCTGCAATTCGCGGATGGCTAGCTTGGAGGGCAATCGCCATGTCGAACGCGTGCGGTGTGCCGACGGCAGCAGCCACGAGGCGGACCTGCTGATCGTCGGCGTCGGCGCCGCGGCGACTACCGCGCTCGCGAGCGAGGCAGGACTTGCGTGCGACAACGGGATACTGGTCGATGAATTCTGCCGAACCGGCGATGCGGCGATTTATGCCGCCGGCGACTGCACCAATCATCCGTCGCTGCACTACGGCCGCCGGGTTCGGCTGGAGTCGGTGGACAATGCGTTCGAGCAAGCGAAAACAGCCGCGCTCAACATGCTGGATCGAGGTGTCGCGCACGACCGCGTCCCCTGGTTTTGGTCGGATCAATTCGACAATAAGCTGTTGATCATCGGGCTATCGCAGGGCCACGATCAGCAAGTCCTGCGTGGCGATCCTTCGACGCGCAGCTTCACCGTGTGTTACTTGAAGGATCGGCAACTGCTCGCGCTCGAAGCTGTCAACCACTCGAAGGATTACATGGCGGCTCGCAAGGTGATTGCCGAGCGCACGCGCCTGGATCCGCAGAAGCTGGCGGATCCCTCGATCGCACTGAAAGATGCGGTTTAATGCCAAAGATCGTTTTCATCGAGCCGGGAGGCGCCCGGCGCGAGATCGAGGCGCCGCTTGGAATCACTCTGATGGAGGTGGCCCGGCAAAACAACATCCGCGGCGTGGTCGCCCAGTGCGGGGGAGCCTGTGCTTGCGCGACCTGTCATGTGTATATCGCAGCCTCCGGGTTGACCAAGCTCGAACCGCGCGAGGAAATGGAGGAGGGGATGCTCGAAATGGCCTGGGAACCCCGCACCAATAGCCGCCTCAGTTGCCAGGTGCATATCACCGCGGATCTCGACGGTCTGGAAGTCACGGTTCCGGAGCGTCAGCGTTTGCCTTAATCGAAGACCATCAACAAATCCTTGGCGTCAACTTGCAACCCGGGCTTCACCAAGATTTCCTTGACCGACCCGTCACGCTCGGCGCGCACGGTTGTTTCCATTTTCATGGCCTCCAGCGTCAGCAACGCCTCGCCCCTCGCCAATTTCTGGCCGACACGTACCGCAACGGTGGCGATGATGCCGGGCATGGGCGCGCCGACGTGGCTCGGGTTACCCGCCTCGATTTTTCGCTGCGGGGGCCGCTTGGCCACGTGGCTGCGGTCGGCCACCCGAATGGACCGTGGCTGACCGTTCAGCTCGAAGAATACGGTGCGCGTGCCGTCCTCATGCGGATCGCTGCTGGTCACGTACCTCACGATCAAGGTCTTGCCGCGTTCCAGATCGATGTTGATCTCTTGGCCCGAGTGCATTCCATAGAAGAATACGGCCGTCGGCAGAGTGCTGACATCGCCGAAAGCGGCTCGGCCGTCCGCGTAGTCGATGAAAACTTTCGGATACATGAGATAGGAGGCGAGCTCAAACTCCGTAATCGACCGGCCCACTGCGGCCTGCGCTGCGCGGCGTTCCGCCGGCAGGTCGGCCGGCGCCAGCAATTCACCCGGGCGCTTGCAGAGCGGCGCCTTACCGTCCAGCACCTTCCTTTGCAGGTCAGGGGGAAAACCGCCGGCAGGCTGACCGATTTCGCCGCGAAACAACTGCACGACGGATGCGGGAAATGCGATCTCCACTTTCGGGTCGAGAACCGCTTCTCGAGTGAGCCCGCTGGTGACCATCGTGATGGCCATATCGCCGACCACCTTGGAGGTAGGCGTCACCTTGATGATGTCGCCGAACATCTCGTTGACTTGGGCGTAGGCATTCGCCAGCTCCGGCCAGCGATGATCGTCGATGCCCAGCGATCGCGCCTGCTCGCGCAGATTCGTGTACTGGCCTCCCGGCATGCCGTGCACATAGACCTCTGAGGCTCCCGCCCGAATATCGCTTTCGAACGCGACGTAGCCGCGGCGCACTTGTTCCCAGTAAGCCGAGATCACGCGCACTTTGTCGGGGTCGAGCAGCGAGTCCCGCGGTCCGAATCGCAGGGCCTCGACGATCGACCCTAAATTCGGCTGAGACGTGAGACCGGAAAGCGCGTCGATGGCGCCGTCGACCGCGTCCGCGCCGGCCTCGATCGCCGCCAGGACGCTCGCCGCGGCGATCCCGCTGGTGTCGTGCGTGTGGAAGTGAACGGGTAGGCCGATCTGTTCTTTGAGCGCCCTAACCAGCAAGCCCGCGGCAAGCGGCTGACATAGGCCGGCCATGTCCTTGATGGCCAGCACATGCGCCCCCATCGCCTGCAATTCCTTGGCGAGTTTGATGTAGTACTTCAGGTCGTACTTTGTCTCACGGGGGTTCGACAGGTTGCCCGTGTAGCAAATGGCCGCCTCGCACAGTCGGCCGGCAGATCTTACGGACTCGATGGCCACCTTCATATTGTCGGCCCAGTTCAGGCAGTCGAACACGCGAAAGACATCGACGCCGGCCTCGCTTGCGCTTGCGATAAAGTGTCTTACGACATTGTCCGGATAGTTCCTATATCCGACCGCGTTCGCCGAACGGAACAACATCTGCAGCAGTAGATTGGGCATAGCCTCGCGAAACGCCGCGAGGCGCGCCCAAGGATCCTCTCTCAAGAATCTCATCGCAACGTCGAAGGTCGCCCCGCCCCAGCATTCCACTGAAAAAAGCTCCGGCAGAAGGCTGGCGTAGTAGGGTGCGATTAGCCGCATGTCCTGGGTGCGAAAGCGCGTCGCAAGCAACGACTGATGCGCATCGCGCATGCTCGTGTCCGTGAGCAATACGCGTTTCTCCCGCAGCATCCACTGCGCGAACTTCTCGGGGCCGAGGGAATCGAGCTTCTGCTTCGTGCCCTGCGCCGGCGGCTGCAAGGCAACCCGCGGCAGCCTGGGAAATACCGGCTGCTTAGGTTTGGCGCGCGCCTTGACCTCGGGATTACCGTTGACGATCACGTCGCCGATGTAACTCAGGAGCCGCGTCGCCCGATCTTGCTTGCGCGGAATATGGAATAACTCCGGTGTCTGATCGATGAACTTGGTGGTGTAGTCCGCCGACGCAAACCGCGGATGCATGATCAGCTGATCTAGAAAACGCAAATTGGTAACCACACCGCGAATGCGAAACTCCCACAGCGCCCGGTGCATACGCGCGATGGTCTCCTCGGGGGTCGGCGACCAGGCGGTCACCTTGACCAGCAGCGAGTCGTAGAAACGAGTGATGATGGCGCCGGCATACGCAGTGCCCGCGTCGAGGCGTATCCCGAAACCGGCGGGACTGCGGTACGCCGTGACGCTGCCGTAGTCCGGCACGAAATTATTCTCCGGATCCTCGGTGGTCACCCTGCACTGCAAAGCATGTGCGTTGACGCGAATCTCGTCCTGCGGCGGGACGCCGCTCTCGGCCGTGCCGATTCGCGCACCGGCGGCGATTCGGATTTGCGCTTTCACCAAATCGATGCCGGTCACACATTCCGTGACGGTGTGTTCAACTTGTATGCGCGGGTTCACCTCGATGAAATAGAATTTACCGTTGTCGGCATCCTGTAAAAATTCGACGGTTCCGGCCCCGAGATAATTCACCGCGCGGCCGATCTTCAGAGCGGCCTCGCATAAGTCGTGGCGCTGCGCATCGGTGAGAAATGCGGCAGGCGCGCGTTCCACGACCTTTTGATTACGCCTCTGCACGGTGCAATCACGCTCATATAGATGCACCAGGTTGCCGTGGGAGTCGCCGAGTATTTGCACCTCCACGTGCCGCGCCCGGCGGATCAGTTTCTCGAGATACACCTCGTCCTTGCCGAATGCGGATTTGGCCTCGCGTCGGGCCGTCGCCACCGTCTGCGCAAGCGCGTTGTCATCCTCGATGACCCGCATGCCGCGGCCGCCGCCGCCCCAACTCGCCTTGAGCATCGCCGGAAATCCGACGCCATGCGCCATCGCAAGCATTTCGGCGTAGTCGGCGGGCAGCGGCGGCGATGCGGGCATTACCGGAACACCAGCGCTTGCGGCGAGTTTGCGCGCCTCGATCTTGTTGCCGAGCCTTCGCATCGTATCGGGCAGCGGGCCTACGAAGACGATGCCCGCCTCGGCGCAAGCTTCCGCAAACTCGGGACTCTCGGACAAAAAGCCGTAGCCGGGGTGAATCGCATCGACGCGCGCTTCGGTCGCGATACGAATGATGTCCGCGATATCCAGATACGCTTCGATCGGCTCTTTGCCCTGCCCTACCAAGTAGCTTTCGTCGGCTTTGGTCCGGTGCAGCGAGAATCGATCCTCTTGCGAATGAATGGCAACCGTTCGGATGCCCAGTTCGGTGGCCGCCCGCATCACACGAATGGCAATCTCGCCGCGATTGGCGATTAGCAGGCTTTTGATCGCACCGGTTTTCGGAACTGGATTCATCTGCAAATGATGATAGCCTTGCGATGAGCCACCGACCAGGGGACTGACCACGAGATGTTTTGCTTAGCGATTCACGGCGGCGCCGGCACCTTGCCGCGCGTTGAAATGGCGGGGGAACTTGAGAANNGACTTTCGCGGAGTTTAGCGGCGGGTTTTGCGGTATTGGAAGGCGGCGGCACGAGCCTCGATGCAGTGACGAGCGCCGTCGCGGCACTCGAGGACAATCCTCTTTTCAATGCGGGCAAGGGCGCGGTGTTCACTCTCGAGGGTCAAAACGAACTCGACGCTGCCATAATGGACGGCAGCACTCTGGCGGCCGGGGCTGTTTGCGGTCTGACCCACATCAAAAACCCCATTGAGCTTGCCCGCGCCGTGATGGAGCACTCCGATAGCGTCATGCTCAGTGGTGCCGGTGCCGAGGAATTCGCGCTGAGTCGAGGCTTCCAGTTCGTCCCGCGCGGTTATTTTCACACTTCCGAGCGCTGGAATCAGCTTGAACGCATTCGAACGGGCGACCCGCGGGTCTCCGCGTTCACTATCTCGCACGTGGGTACCGTCGGCGCCGTGGCTCTGGATGGCGAGGGCCGGCTGGCGGCCGCGACTTCCACCGGCGGCATGACCGGCAAGCGCTTTGGGCGCATCGGCGACTCGCCGATCATCGGTGCGGGAACCTACGCGGACAATCGCTCGTGCGCGGTTTCCGCCACCGGTCATGGGGAAGTATTCATTCGTGCCGCGGTTGCGCACGATATCTGCTCGCGGATTCGCTACGGTCGCCGCAGCCTCGTGCAGGCGGTGCGCGAGGTCGTATTCGAGGAGCTACCGTCGATGAATGGCGAGGGTGGCGTCATCGCGATCGACGCGCGGGGCGAAATTGCCATGGTATTCAATTCCGAGGGCATGTTCCGCGCCTCGCGCTCGGCGGGCGAAGAGCCGCATATCGCAATATATTGACCACGCCGATCCACCCGGCCGGCGGGGCGGGCTCAGCCGGCGCGCTGCGCGCGCCGCTTGTCGAATCGACCGGTTCTCAAGGTCTGATACTCGGCTTCCATGACCACGACCTGATTTCTGCCCTGTTCTTTTGCGGTATAAAGAGCTTCGTCGGCAAGTTGGATCAGCCCTTCATACGTGCGATCCGCGCCCGGCAGCACAAAGGCGGCGCCGATGCTGACCGTGAGCCGGCTCGCCACGTGTGATGCTTCATGGGGAACGTTGAGTTCCGCGACGGAACGCTGTATCCGAGTCAATACTTCCGCGACATATTCGCGGCTGGCTTCGTACAACACCACGGCGAACTCTTCCCCGCCGTACCGCGCTACGAAGTCCAAGGGCCGACGCGCGCACTGACTCAATGACACGGCGACGGCGCGCAGACACTCATCGCCCGCCTGGTGTCCGTAGCGGTCGTTGTAGTCCTTGAAACAATCGATATCGATCAACAGCACGGCCACTCGCTCTCGCTTGCGCACACCCTGCTGCCAGGCGCGCTGGATGTGTTGATCGAACATGCGGCGGTTTTGGATGCCCGTAAGACCGTCGAGAGCCACCATTTCCTGCAGCAACGCTGCTTCGAGAAATCGCATACGGCTGGTTCTTTCATGCATGTAAACAACCGACGCGCCGAAGAGATTTATCGCGACGATGGCCAGCGCGTTGTAGCCGAACTCGCGGCCCGGCAACTGCAGCGCGGTACCCACGCCAAGGTAGGCGAACATCACGATGATGTTGGACATCAAAGCATGATAAAAAATCAGGCCGCCCATGAAATAAATGAAAATGGTGGTCATCATCAAGCAGGGAAACAGGATTGAGACGCCGCCAAGCGAGGCAATCACCTCGATTGCGCCCATGCTCAAGCCGAGGATGGTGGCTCCGATCAGCGCGAGCGGCGGATAAAGACGATGGCGGTGCCGCGAAAAGCTCGCCGCAAGCGCGATAAGCAGGATAGGGATCACCAACAACATGTGGATCATGCTGGGAATGCGGTTCAATACGGGGCCCAGCACCATTGCGTCCATTGCCGAAAACGCGATGGTGATCGTAATCGCCAAACTCAAATTGACTCGGATATGGGTCAACGCCGCGTCGAAATGCGTGCGCCTGAATTCCGCCTCGAGCGCATCGTCGAAGGTTAGCCACGGAAACCCCGCCTTTAGCTGGCGGGCGTGCGGCAGGTCAGGCAGATCCTCGACCGGGAATCGGTTGGCGATGGTCATTTTACCCACCATATCCAGGATTTCCCTGGAACTCTACGATCCAGGCCGCACGTTTTGACAAAAGCTGTCCGCCTTATGTCAAATACACGCCGCGTTGTTTTTCAATCGGCCAGATAGTTCGCGAGGTAGCTGTCAAAATCCCGGGTGTCGGCGGCCTCGATGCGCCGCTGCGCCTCATGCGAGTCCTGGGCGGCAGCGGCAAATTCCGCCAGACGCCGCTCGTTGGGTGGATAGAGTCCGAGAAAGTAATCCTTGTGCAATTTCGACATTCGCCGGGCGAGCTGAAAAAACGTATCGCCGCTTTGCCGCATTTCCGCCAATAGCCGCGCGGACGGAGTGCGCTCGACATCCTCGATCTTCGCGCGTTGCTGCTCGAGAGCCGCCGTGTAAGGGCGGGTGAGTTCGCCATGATCCAACATTTCGCACAGACCCTGCATGGAATCGAGTAGCTCGCGCGCCCACTCGACCATTGGAAAGTCGCGCCCCTCACGGTTCAACCGCAATCCCGATTCGCGGCCGCGTCGCGCCACCAGCAGGTGATTGGCATCCAGGGCCTCCTGTTCGCCGCGGTCGATCGGCGCGCTATCGCGCAGCAGGCACAGCGCGAGAAACGCCTCCAGAAAGCGCAGCTTATTCTGGTTGACCCCCACCGGATCGAATGCGCTCACGTCCAATGCGCGAACCTCCACGTATTCCACGCCCGCCCGTTGCAGGGCCTTCGTCGGGCGTTCGCCCGAGCGCGCGATCCGCTTCGGTCTGATGAAACTGTAATACTCATTCTCTATCTGCAATATGTTGGCGTTGAGCTGCAAATATTCGCCGTCGACTTTGACACCTAGCTTCTCGTAGGGCGGGTAAGGGGTACCGATGGCACGGGACAGATCGCGCACGTAATCATCCAGGCTGTTGACGGAGACGCTTACCGACGCCTGATTCTTGTTGCGGTAGCCGATGTCGCTCATCCGCAGCGAGGTCCCGTAGGGTTCATAGACGGTGTCATCGTCAAGCGACGGCAACGTGACCTCGCGTCCGGCAAAGAAGCTCTTCGACACAGCGGGCGAGGTGCCGAACAAGTACAGGACAAGCCAGCCGTAGCGCCGGTAGTTGCGCAGCACCGCGAAGTACTGCTCGGACACGAAGTCCTGAGGCAGCCGTTTGGACTTGCTCACGCCCTCAAGCACACCCCACAGTTTCGTGGAGAACGAATAGTTGAAATGCACGCCGGAAATCGCCTGCATGACCCGCCCGTAGCGCATCCCGAGGCCGTGCCGATAAATGGTCTTCATGCGGCCGACGTTCGAGGTGCCGAATTGCGCCAGTGGGATGCTCGCATCGCCCTGAAGCGCGCAAGGCATGCTCGTCGACCACAACAGCTCCTCGTCCAAATGCCGGTAGACGAATTGATGGATGTCGCACAAATACTGCAGCAGTTCCCACGTTTCGCGAAAAGGCGGCGTCACCAGCTCGATCAGCGACTCAGAATAATCGGTAGTGATGTGTTCGTTGGTGAGAGGCGCTCCCAAAGCGGCCGGATGCGGTGTTTGCACGATTTCGCCCGCCGGCGACACGCGCAAGGACTCCTTTTCGACCCCTTTGCGGCCGCCGCGCAACACGCCTCTTTCACCGGAGTTAATGAGCCCCGCAAGACGGCGCTCGAATTTTTTGTCGACCACGTTGCGCACGACACCTCGATCGATCACGACTGCACTTACGTCAATTGGTTAGGATACTAGAACTGCGCCTAACGTGATTCCTGGTTCTGTACGAATTCGGCGCGGGCGCGCAGTGCACGCAGCATTTTCGGCAAATCGCGCTTCAACACCAGCCGGACGATCCAATGCGGAACCCAAAAGCCGGGGGCCAAATCGACGGCATAGTGTGCGACCGTGTCGCCGCCGTCGCTCTCCAAAGTCCAGGAGGCGCGCAAGATCCGCAGGTCCCCAGCGATGCGCTCGATCGACACTCGCGCCGGCCTGTCGTAAGTCGCACGAATCTCGTAGGTCAGCTTCGGCACATACCAGGAATAATCCAATACCTGCCGTATGCGCTGCCATGACCGGTCCGGCGCCGTTTCCAGCACATTGCACCCCACCAGTCCCGGCACCAATCGCAGGGCCTCCGTGCAACTCGTGATAAGCGACCATACGACTTCGCGCCGCGCGTGAATATGTACCGTGGCGCTCGCGCTACCGCTCTGCTGCGCGGCGTCGAGCACCACTTCGACTTCGACATCGCCGCGCCTCGCCTCATCCTGTGCAATTTCTGCACCGGTCGCGGCACGGTTGGCAAACAGCAGCAATGCAAAAGCTAGCGATAGGCGCACAACGTAGTCTGACTCCGATCGATCAATCCTGTTCGCCTGAGATCTCCGCCTGGCGGTTGCCGGGATTCAACCGGCTCACGGTTGGGCGGCAATCCACCGATTGATTTTAGCCTCCAGAATATCGAGCGGCATTGCCCCGTCTTCGAGAACTGCGCTGTGAAAGGCGCGGATATCGAATCGCGCGCCTAAAGCTTGCTGCGCGCGCGCGCGCAGCGCCTGCAACTTAAGTTCGCCGATGCCGCATGCCAATGCTTCGCCGGGCAGCGCGATATCCCGGTCGACCGCGGCATCGGCGGCCGAATCATCGATCGGCATCTGCGCATGCAGGTAGTCAAGCGCCTGCTGCCGCGTCCAGCCCTGTGAGTGCAATCCCGTGTCGATCACGAGCCCCAGGACGCAGCGCAGCTGATCCAATAAGGACTCGAATTTCGCTTCCGGATCGCGGTTCAATCCCAACTCCTCGCCTAGAGTTGCCGCGTACAGGTCCCACCCTTCGCTGAAGGCCGCAACGCCGCCGAATCTGCGGAATCTCGGCAAATTGCCGCGCTCCTGCTGAAGCGCGCGCTGATAGTGACGCCCTGGTACCGCCTCGCGCAGGAAAAGCGACTGCACGGCACCCACGGAATTCGCCGCGTACGCAGCAGTGTCGACGAACAGGACGGCCGGATGCCCGCTGTCCGGCGATGTGCTCACGTAGGACAACAGCGGCGGCAGCGCTTCGCCAAATCCGGACCAAGTGCGAATCTCGACATCGGTCTGCGGCACGGAGCCGAACAAGACCGGGGAGGCGAGTTCGACTTCGGTTTTCAGATCGTTCACGACGTTCAGTAGCGCCTCTGGGTTCGCATAAGAAAAGCGTGGATCGCGGCGCAGAAGTTCGAGATAGCCCTGTGCATTTCCGGCGAACGGCACCTCAGCGAGCAAGGACTGCAGGCGCGCGTGCATGCGGTCCACTTCGGCAAGCCCGAGGCGGTGGATCTCGGCGGGCGTCAACGAAGTGCTGGCCTCTTTCTTGACCAAATACGCATACCACGACTCGCCGAGGGGGAGCACCGACAAGGCCACGCTGTTCCTTGCCCGAGGCAGATATTCACCCCGCAAGAACTCGTGCAGCTCGCGATACGAGGGCAATACCTTGTCTCTGATTGCGGCGGTAAGCCGAGTCGCGAGGCGGGTTCGCTCGGGATCCACAATGATCTGGGGCATCGCGCGGAGCGGCCTATAGAATGGATTGGCCGACGTATCGTCTGCAAGGCCCGCAAGCACCGGTAGCGCCTTCTCGACAATTACGCGCGGCAGGGTGTAACCGCGCCGCATGCCCGCGCGCATATTGACGATCGCTTGATTCGTCCACGTCACGTAATCGTCGATGCGCTCGAGCCAATTTTCGTAGTCCTTGGCGCTCGAGAAGGCTTGCTGCCCCGACCCGGATCCGAGCTGGGCAAACTGCAGCGGCATGCCGTCAAACGCGTTGACCGGCATGAGTTCCGCCGGATACGCAAAGCCCGCGATCGCGAGCTCCCGCTCCCGTATGAAGATATCGTAGGTCAGCCCGGCTTGTGCATCCTGGGATGCGCGTGGAACGGCGAGAATTTCGGCCATAAAGCGCCGCTCCATTGCCAGGGAATCCGCGAGATATTGCGGCGAAATCACAATCCCAAGATGAGCGGCGGAGCGCGCGTCGCCGCCGATCCTCGACGCCAGGGGATTGAGCAGAAGATATTCATCCCAGTACCTCTCGACGACTCGAGTCAGCTGCTCGCGCGGCGCAACCGACTGCGGCGGCGCCGGCGGCGGGGGTGTGGGCGCGGCTCCGCAGGCGGCGAGTCCGACATGCACCAATCCGAGCGCTATCAAGTGAGAAAAACGGGCCACGAATCGATTATAAGCCCGTGAGTAGGTTCATAATTCGCAGCTTAAGGATTTCGGGAGGCAAGGCTATGTTGGTCGGCGCAAGTCCGCGACGTGTCGCGATAGTCGGCGGCGTGCGAATTCCGTTCGCACGCGGCAACGGCGCCTACGCGCAGGTGGGCAATCAGGACATGCTGATTGCCGCGCTGCGCGGCGTCGTTGATCGGTTCGCGCTGCAAGGTCAGCGCTTGGACGATGTAGCGGCGGGCGCGGTCATGAAGCACTCGAGTCAATGGAATTTGACGCGAGAATCCGTCCTCGGCTGCGGCTTGGCCGCGGAAACGCCGGGCCTAGACCTGCAGCGGGCCTGCGGCACGAGCTTGGAGGCTGCGATTTTGCTGGGAAATAAGATCGCGCTCGGCCAGATAGACTGCGCGATCGCAGGCGGCGTCGATACGGCCAGCGACCCGCCGGTGGTTTACCCTAAGAGTTTTCAGCAGCGGTTGCTGCGCAGTTATCGCGGCAAGACAGCGGCCGAGCGCATCGGCCCATGGCTTGGCTTGCGGCTCAAGGATCTACGGCCGGTCCTACCCGGCGTTACCGAGCCGCGCACGGGCTTATCGATGGGCGAAAGCACGGAGCTCATGGTGAAAACCTGGGGCATTACCCGCGCCGAACAGGATCAGCTGGCACTGGAAAGTCACCAAAAGGCTGCCGCCGCCTACGCCGCCGGCTTTTACAAGGACTTGGTGCGCGAGTATCTGGGACTTACTCAAGACAACAATATCCGCAGCGACACCACCCTTGAGAAGCTCGGCAAATTACGGCCAGCCTTCGACACATCGGGCGCCGGCAGCCTGACGGCGGGAAATTCGACGCCGCTGACGGACGGTGCATCGGCGGTGTTGCTCGCATCCGAAGCCTGGGCGCGCGAACGCAACATGCCGGTTCTCGCGTTTCTTACCTACGGCAAAGTGGCCGCGGTGGACTTCTTCGAGAAAAAGGAGGGGTTGCTCATGGCCCCGGCGTACGCTGTGCCCAGAATGTTGAACGACGCGCACTACGCCCTTCAGGATTTCGATTTCTACGAAATCCACGAGGCCTTCGCGGGTCAGGTGCTGTGCACGCTCAAGGCCTGGGCCGATCCGTCATTTTGCCGCGATAAGCTCGGGTTGCCCGGCCCCTTGGGCACAATAGATCGAGCAAAGCTCAATGTGAAAGGCGGCAGCCTTGCGATCGGTCACCCGTTCGCCGCCACCGGTACTCGCATTGTCGCGACGCTCGCCAAAATTCTCGACGAGTACAAAGCCAAGCGAGGATTGATTTCCGTATGCACTGCCGGAGGCATGGGGGTTACTGCGATTCTTGAGCGCTGACGATTGAACGCGCTATTCTTTGCGGCCATATCGGAGGACCCTTAAAAACCATGGGACGCACTATCGGATTGATCGCGGCGGACGATCACCACCTGTCGGCTTATTTCGCCGAGCCCGCCGGAGAACCGCGCGGCGGCATCGTCGTGATTCAGGAAATCTTCGGCGTGACTCGCCACATACGCGCGGTAGCCGATCAGTATGCGGCGGCAGGGTTTTGCGCCCTGGCGCCCGCTCTGTTCGATCGCACGGAACGCAATGTCGATGTGCCCTACACGGACATGGCAAAAGGCTTCGGTTACGCGCAGACCTTGCAGGACACCACGGTGATGCTCGACCTGCAGGCCGCCGTCGACCGCGTCAGGAGTGCCGGCAAGGTCGGCGTGGTTGGATATTGCTGGGGCGGAACGATGGCGTATTTGGCAAGCGCGAGGCTCAAGATCGACGCGGCGGTTGCCTACTATGGGGGCCGAATCAGCCAGCACATCGCCGAGGTGCCGCGCTGCCCCGTGATGTTTCACTTCGGCGAAAAGGACGCGCACATTCCGCGCTCCGATGTTGAAAAAATCAAAGCTGCATACAGCCAGGGGACCTATTACTTGTATCCTGCGGAGCACGGCTTTAACTGTACGGATCGCTCGAGTTTCGAGCCGGCGAGCGCCAAGCTCGCTCTGGATCGAAGCCTTGAGTTCTTGCATCGATTCGTAGGTTAGGAACGAATGACCATGAAACTGCTAGATCCGCTCCTGCTTCGGGAGCGATGCTTCGTCGACGGTGTTTGGGCGCCCGCCGATAACGGCGGCACCCTGGCGGTACACAATCCGGCCACGGCAGACCAGCTTGGAGTCATACCCAACATGGGCGCGGCGGAAACGCGGCGCGCGATCGCGGCGGCGGCGCGGGCGTTGCCGGCCTGGGCAGCCCGAACCGCGAAGGATCGCGCAGGAGTGCTGCGGCGCTGGTTCGACCTAATGCTCGCAAATCAGGAAGACCTCGCGGTTCTGATGACCGCCGAGCAGGGCAAGCCGCTGGCTGAATCGAAGGGCGAGATCGCCTACGCCGCCTCGTTCATCGAATGGTTCGCCGAAGAAGGCAAGCGGCTGTACGGCGATGTCATACCCGGTCATCAGGCCGATAAGCGAATCCTCGTCCTGCGTCAACCGGTGGGTGTGGTGGCGGCGATCACGCCGTGGAATTTTCCGTCCGCGATGATCACACGCAAGGCGGGGCCGGCGCTTGCGGCCGGCTGCACGCTGGTCTGCAAACCGGCCACTCAGACACCGTTTTCCGCACTGGCGCTGGCGGAACTCAGCCATAGAGCGGGAATCCCGAATGGGGTATTCAATGTGATCACTGGGTCTGCGGCGGCGATCGGCGGCGAAATGACTTCGAACCCTGCGGTGCGCAAAGTGACCTTCACCGGATCGACCGAGATCGGCAAGAAATTGATGGTTCAATGCGCCGGCACGCTAAAAAAACTGTCGCTCGAACTGGGCGGCAACGCGCCGTTCATCGTGTTCGACGACGCGGATCTGGACGCCGCCGTTCAAGGAGCGATTGCCAGCAAGTATCGCAACACTGGGCAGACCTGCGTCTGCGCGAACCGGCTTCTGGTGCAAGCGGGCGTATATGACGAGTTCGCAAAAAAGCTGAGCGATGCGGTGGGTAAGCTGCGCATCGGCGACGGTCTTGCCGGCCCGACCGACCAAGGACCGTTGATCGATGCGAAGGCGGTTGCGAAGGTCGAACAGCATATTGCCGATGCATTGGCGAAGGGCGCAACTCTGGCCTTGGGCGGCAAACGGCACAGCCTGGGCGGCACATTCTTCCAACCCACCATCCTTACGCAGGTGAAGCCGGACATGCTGGTGGCTCGCGAAGAAACCTTCGGACCGGTCGCGCCCTTGTTCAAGTTCCAATCGGAATCTGAAGCAATCGCCATGGCCAACGACACGGAGTTCGGCCTGGCTGCCTATCTCTACACGCGCGATTTGGCTCGCAGCTGGCGGGTATCCGAGGCCATCGAGTACGGAATTGTCGGTCTGAACACGGGCATCATTTCCACCGAGGTCGCCCCGTTCGGCGGGGTAAAGGAATCCGGAACCGGTCGAGAAGGCTCGAAGTACGGGATCCTCGACTATACCGAGATGAAATATATCTGCGTGGGCGGCGTGAGTTAAAAGTCAGTGCTGGGCCGGTTCCTAGAATATTCGATCGCAACGCCGGATATTCAAGCTTCCTTGGAATTCTACGGCAGGCTGGGCTTTTCCCAGGCGCAAGTCGGCGAGGCGCGGACCCATCCATATGCCGTCGTGACTGATGGCAGAGTGTGCTTGGGGCTGCATCAAGAAGCCATTCCGGCGCCGTCGATAACTTTCGTCAAACCCGATTTACTCAAACATTTGGCTGTCTTCGAACCACTCAAGCTGCAGTTCGAGTTCCGCCATCTCGGCAACGACGTATTCAACGAGGTGGGGTGGTTGGATCCTTCGGGTCACTTGATCAGACTCATCGAGGCACGCACCTTCTCGCCGAGCAAGCGTCCCGGCACCGAGACATCCCTGTGCGGATACTTCTTGGAGATCGGGTTGCCCGAATCGAGCAGGATCGCCGCGAAGGCGTATTGGGAACAATTCGGGTTTGTCGGCATGGACGAGCCCGATGCGCTTCTGCCGCATGTCTCTTGCACCAGCGATACCATTGACGTAGGTCTTTACGATCCCTCGCATCTGCGCCGCAGCACGCTGCTGTTCGACGCCGGCGATGTCGGCGGCGCTCTGGCCCGGCTTGCCGAGATCGGAATCCTGCCGACGGAACGCATCCCAGCTCCGCTCAGCCAGGTACCGGCCGCATTGCTGGTGGCGCCGGAAGGGACGCCCATCCTGCTGTCGTCCGGCACGGCGGCCTAGGTCGCGAGCGCAACGATGCTGAACTTCACGCGCATGTCATCCTGAACCTGCAGCGCGCCCAGCATCACGCTGAACGGCGTGAGGCCGAGCGTCGACTGGCGCAGATCGAGCGTTCCAACAGCCGACAACCGGCGCGAAGCGGCCTCGAAAGTGAACGGAACCGCGATCTTCGATTCATGACCCGCCACGCTGATGACGAGGGTCGCGGTCAACGCGCCTTTAGCCCCCGTGATCCCCGCGCTCCGCACGGTAATCACCGGGTAATGAGCGGCGTCGAGCAAACCGGCGCTCAGCATGTTATGCAGAGTGCCCGCTTTGGCGTCGGCCGAAATCTCCCCGGAAAAATCCGGGCCTTCTTCACTGCGGGCCTGCGCTTCATCGACCACGAATCCGGCCGCCGCGACGCTCAATGAGAACGAAGACGCGGTTGCTGTTCCGGCAAAGTCTATCCGCCCCGTAACAGATCGATTGACGATGACATGATTGTGTCCGAGCAGCGCCATCGGGCCGGCGCGATAGACCAGCAGGCGCAGCTCCGAGTGACCTGGGTCGATACGATAAACCACCGAGCCGGCAAGCGGTCGCGGATTCGCGCCCTGCGCGGCCGGGCTTTGCGGCGCGTTTTGCCGCGGCCTAGGCGCGCCGCACGACGCCAACAGCAGCGCGAGCACGGCAAAGGTTAAGCTTTTCGGCACGAGCAGCGCTCCACGACTTGCTAAACTACATCGAGTGAGTGTGCACCCGGAGAATCTCGATGCCAAATCAAAGTTCCCCGACGCGCTATACCGCAATCGCAAAGGGGTTTCACTGGATAATCGCCGCACTCATCGTGACTCAATTTACGCTGGCCTGGATGGCCGACGACCTGCCGCTCGGCGCGAGGAAGTTGGGGCTTTTGGCAAGACATAAGAGCTTCGGCATGACGGTGTTGATGCTGGCAATTCTGCGGCTACTATGGCGGCTCAAGCACCCGGTCCCGGCGCTACCCTCCGGCATGACGCCCCTCGAAAGACGTCTCGCCCGAACAACGCATGCCGCCTTCTACGTCCTTCTATTTGCGATGCCGCTCACGGGATGGATGATGTCCTCGGCCAAGAACTATTCGGTCAGTTGGTTCGGCTGGTTCACTTGGCCGAACCTCATCGCCAAGAATGAAACCGCGTTCGACTTTCTGCGTTCGACGCATCACTTCTTGAGTTACGTGCTTTTCGCCATAGCCATGCTGCATATTCTGGCTGCGCTGAAACATCACTTCTGGGACAAGGATGACGTGCTGCTGCGCATGCTGCCGTTCATTAAATCGGGGAGACCATGATGAGACTGGCCGTGAAATGGATTATGTTGTCGGCCGCGGCGGCAATGTCGGCGATTGCCGGCGTTGCCGGCGCTGCGGGTGCGCCCGCAAGCTACACCGCGGACCCGGCGCAGAGCCGTCTGGAATTCGTCGGTGTCCAAGCGGGCGCGGAATTCAAAGGAGTTTTCCGCAAATTTACCGCGACCATCGACTTTGCTCCGGACGCTCTGGCAAGCGCGCATTTCGATGTGGTGATCGACGTGAACTCTCTGGATACCATGGATAAGGATCGCGATACCACCATGCGCGGCTCCGACATCTTCGACGTGGCACGCTGGCCGACCGCGCACTACGCTACTCGCAGCTTTGCGAAGACCGCGACCGGGTTTAGCGCGCAGGGCGCGCTGACTCTGCGCGGCGTAACGAAGGACGTTGCCATAGAGTTCCAATTTGCGGGGGCGCCCGGGAAGCCCACGCTCGTGGGGACTGCCACCCTTAAGCGTCTGGCATTCGGCGTGGGCCAAGGCGATTGGAAAAGCACCGAATGGGTCGACGATGCCGCGAAGATCAACTTCTCGCTCGTGCTCAAGCCCAAGCCTTAGCATGCGCTCCTGAGCATGCAGATGAGCCCGCGTGCTTTCGACGATGTCGCCGAATGCGTGGAAAGCACTTTATGCCGGGTGGGTCCGCGAATCGTGCTGGCCCTGCCGTTGGGAATCGGCAAGCCGAACCCGTTGGCGAACGAATTCTACCGGCGAGCACAGCGCGATTCGACCATCACGCTCAAGATATTCACGGCATTGAGCCTGCGGGCGCCCGTCTGGCGCGGCGAGCTCGAGCGCCGCTTTCTTCAGCCCTTGGTCGAGCGCATCTTCGGCAATTGCGTGCCGCTCGACTATGTGCGCGATTTGCATGCCGGAGCCATTCCTAAGAACGTAGAAATAGTCGAGTTCTTCCTCGATCCGGGCGCATTGCTGCACGTCGCCCATTCACAGCGCCACTATTTCAGCACGAATTACACCCACGTGGCGCGCGACGTCGCGGCGCAGGGCGTGAACGTCATCGGTCAGCTCATCGCGAAGCGCAGCGTCGAGGGCCGCAACGAGTACAGTTTGGGTTCGAATCCCGATGTCACGGTCGATCTGCTCGAATTGCTGGCGCCGCAACGCCGGCGCGGTCGCGATGTGGTGGTCATCGGCGAAATTAACCGGCAGATGCCGTTCATGTTCGGGTCGGCAGCGGTTCCGGCCGAAACGTTCGACTTTCTGGTGGACCACTCGCGCTATGACTACGACCTGTTTGCGCCGCCCAATCAGCCCCTGCGGACCGCGGACCATGCGATCGGCCTGTACGGGGCGCGCTTGGTGCAAGACGGGGGCACCTTGCAGCTGGGAATCGGTGCGCTGGGCAACGCCGTGGTCTTCGTATGGAGCTACGGGAACACCACGATCCCGCGTCACCTGCGCGACATCGTGATCACCGAATATGGGGTAGCGGACTTGCGCGGACGGACGGATCAAGAAGTGATCGCGGCGTTGCTGAATATCACCGACTCCCGGTTCCAGGATGCCCTTAAGCGCGAAGCGCAACTCGCCGGAAAGCTCGCGCCTGACTACCGAATTGCGGACATGCATCGAAACAACACGCCGCAGGCGCTGGAAGAACGATTCGTGCTGCCGCGCGCGCGTGGCTTGTTTTCGGAGTTTCCGTTCGGCACCGACCTTACGCGCGAGGAAATCGTGCTGGCCAAGGCGCTGGAGAGGCTCAAGGACAAGAGCGCGACGGACCTGTCGAAGGCGCGAACGGTCCTCAGCGCCCTGCTGTCGAGAGGCACACCGGCGAGCTTTAGGCCCTATTTGCAGCGCATGGAACTCGATTCTCCGCGCACGCGCGAGCAGTGGCTGTGGCAACGCCTGCTCGTGCAGGAATTGAAAGGGCTGGAGCGCTAGCGAACCGGCAGCTCGCGGGACTTCTGCACGGTGCGCAGCGCGAAGCTGGAATGCACCCGTGCCACATTCGGCAAGCGCGTCAGATGCTGGCTGTGCAGCCGCTCGAAATCGGCGGTGTCGGTCAAAACCACGCGCAGCAGGTAGTCATATTCGCCGGACATGAGATAACACTCCATCACCTCCGGGACTTTGCGCGCGGCTTCCTCGAATGCGTGCAGGTGCGCCTGCTCTTGGCGCTCCAATGTGATGTTCACAAACACATTCACGGGACAGCCGGCTTTGTGTTGATTGATCAGGGCGGTGTAGCCCTCGATGAAGCCTGCTTCCTCGAGCGCCCTCACCCGGCGCAGGCACGCGGACTCCGAAAGATTGACGGATTCGGCCAGCTGACTGTTGGTGATGCGGCCATCCTGCTGCAGGGTGCGCACGATGGCTCGATCGTAGCGATCCATTTTCATCATCGGCTCCAATGCCGGGTGGCGGCATATTCTTGCGCGATTTTATCAATACTGGAGGTATTCTGCCATTCTGGTGCGGGAACTTGCCTGTTTTTGCAATTTTCCGGCGTCGGCAGCGCGTATCCTCCGTTGCGCCCTTAAGTCAAAGCCAGCGGAGAAAACCCATGAAAATTGGCGTCCCGAAAGAGATCAAAATTCACGAGTATCGAGTTGGTCTGGTGCCGGCGGGGGTTCGCGAACTCGTTGATTCGGGACATCAGGTCCTGGTCCAGAGCGGTGCCGGAGCAGGCATCGGCTTCGATGATTCGAGCTATCAGGCGGCGGGCGCATCGGTGGCACCGCGGGCAAAGGATATATTCGCGGCGGCCGATCTAGTCGTGAAGGTCAAGGAGCCGCAACTGGCGGAATGCAAGCTGCTGCGTTCCGGCCAAACCCTGTTCACGTACTTGCATCTGGCGGCCGATCGCAAGCAAGCTCAGGCTCTCATTGCCTCAGGCTCAACGGCAATTGCCTACGAAACAGTCACGGCAACCGACGGATCGCTGCCGCTGCTGACCCCCATGAGCGAAGTGGCGGGACGCATGTCCGTGCAGGTCGGCGCCAATTGCCTGCAAAAGGCCAACGGCGGCTTCGGCGTGCTGCTGGGCGGCGTGCCCGGCGTCGCGCCGGCAAAGGTCGTGATACTGGGCGGCGGCGTCTCGGGTACTCATGCGGCCGAGATGGCGGTGGGATTGCGCGCAGATGTGACGGTGGTGGACCGTTCGGTCAAGAGACTGCGCGAGCTCTCCTCGATATTCGGAAGTCAGCTCAAAACCGTGTACTCCACCGCCCACGCGATCGAAGAACTCGTGCGCGACGCGGATCTGGTCATCGGCGCCGTGCTGATCGCGGGTGCCGCCGCACCGAAACTCGTGACGCGCGCGATGGTCAAGCGCATGAAGCCCGGCACGGTGCTGGTCGATATCGCGATCGACCAGGGCGGTTGCTTCGAAACCAGCCGGCCGACGACGCACGCCAAGCCCACCTATGTCCTCGACGGTGTGATCCATTATTGTGTGACCAACATGCCCGGCGCCGTGCCGCGTACGTCCACGTTTGCTTTGACCAACGCGACCTTGCCGTATGTGAAGGCGCTCGCCGACCATGGCTGGCGCCAGGCAATCGCCAAGGACATCGGGCTGGCCCGCGGCCTGAACGTTCACGCCGGTCAGTTGACTTATGAAGCGGTGGCGAGCGCGCTCGGGCTCAAATATCGAGCGTTTCGCAGCGGCGGATAGCGGTTGACACCAGTTCGCCATCATCATCGCTTGCGCGGCGGCTGGCATCTCGCGTGCCTCATCGCGTGCTGCCTGGTGCCGATCGCGTTCGCAGACGACGCGCCGAGCGGGCCTAAGGGATTGCAGCGCGATGTTATATTCACCGAATACTCGCCGCTTTCACGCAGCACAGAATTGGCGAAACGTCTCTTAAGTCCGTTATATGCAGCGCGCATGCGCCAGGATTTGGCGCACTCGGGACAGACGCTGCGCGAGCAGCCGATCAATCTCGCGCATGAACATTTCGCCGTCTATGTCCCCGCCGACGTGCCGGCGCGCGGCTATGCATTGCTGGTGTTCGTGCCGCCGTGGCAGAAGGCGATCGTGCCGCATGGCTGGCCCACGATATTGGATCGCAACGGCGTCATCTTTGTCAGCGCGGCCGAATCCGGAAACGAGGAGAACATCTTCGATCGCCGCGAACCGTTGGCACTCCTTGCCGCGCACAATATCATGCGTCGCTATCCGGTCGATCCGCAGCGCGTTTACATCGGTGGTTTCTCCGGTGGGTCGCGGGTTGCGCTGCGCATTGCGCTTGGGTACCCGGACGTGTTTCACGGCGCTCTGCTCATGGGCGGGACGGACCCGATCGGCGATGTGCAGGCACCGCTGCCTGCGCCGGATTTGTTCCGTCAGTTTCAAAATTCGACGCGGTTCGTCTACCTAACGGGCGCGGAGGATTCTCTCAATCTTGATAAGGACGTAGGCAGCAGACTGGCGCTGCGAGAATGGTGCGTGTTCGATGTAGATACCGAAGGCATGCCGCGGGCGGGTCATGAGGCGGCTGATCCGATCAGTTTGGATAGGGCCCTAAGAGCGCTGGCTAAACATGAGC
Source organism: Gammaproteobacteria bacterium (assembly GCA_003132425.1). Taxonomy (GTDB): domain Bacteria; phylum Pseudomonadota; class Gammaproteobacteria; order Steroidobacterales; family Steroidobacteraceae; genus Bog-1198. Next base: position 54,058 of record PKXS01000086.1, read on the forward strand.
CAGCTGATCCGGTTAAGCTCGCCGGGTGCCGTGCGCGAATCGAAGGAGAATTGACCGTGAAACTTCAGCAATTGTCAGATGATCTCGCAAACGGCAAACTCCATGACGCGTCGGAGCTGCTGTTGAAAATCGACTCGCGCTATGGTGGATTGGCTGCATCGCGAAGTATCGAGGCCGCGGAACAAATCGATTCACGCCGCTGAACGGTGCCTGTTCCGCGTGAGTGGGTATTATTGCTACTATACGATCGATCAATTACTCTCGAACCCTATAGTTCGCCTCAGTCAGGGGACCCGCCATGGCGCGCAATCCGCGCTTCGATATCTTGTTCGAGCCGGTGCGCATCGGGCCTGTAACGGCGCCCAACCGTTTCTATCAAGTACCGCACGCGAGCGGCATGACCAATGCGCTGCCCCAGGTGCGCGCAAGCTTCAGGGGAATCAAAGCCGAGGGCGGCTGGGGCGTGGTCTGCACCGGAGCCGTGTCGATCCACCCGAGCTCCGATGACTCCCCGCTGCCGTTCGCCATGCTGTGGGACGACAAGGACATTCCCGCTCATGCCTTGATGACCGATGCCGTGCATCGGCACGGCGCTCTGGCCGGAGTCGAGCTGTGGCACGGCGGCGCCTGTACCTTGAATCGTACCAGCCGGCTTGCGCCCCTATCGCCGTCGGGAATGCCCTGGCTGTCGACGCATCTGGGCTTCATGGGCAACCAACGGCCGCGCACCATGGACACTGCCGACATCCAGGAGTTGCTCCGCTGGCAGGCGGCCGGCGCCCGCCGGGCGATGCAGGCGGGATTCGACATCGTGTATGTCTACGCCGGGATGGGATACCTGCCCTACGAGTTTTTGCTGCCCGAATACAATCACCGCACCGACGCCTATGGCGGGTCAATCGAGAACCGCGTTCGCCTGGTGCGCGAACTGATCGAGGCGACGCGCGATGCCGTCGGCGGCAAATGCGCCGTGGCCCTGCGGATCAGTTTGGAAGAATTGCGCGGCAGACCAGGCAACAGCGCCGAATCCGAAGCGCATGAGGTCGTCGGGCTGCTCGCCGACTTACCGGATTTGTGGGACGTCAAAATGGATTCCAGCCCGACGGATTGCGCGCCGTCGCGCTTTTCACCCGAAGGCAGCCACGAGCCGATCGTCAATTTCGTCAAACAATTGACCGCAAGGCCGGTGGTGGGCGTCGGCCGATTCACCTCTCCCGACGTGATGGTTTCGCAAATCCGGCGCGGCGTGCTGGATTTGATCGGCGGCGCCAGGCCCTCGATCGCCGACCCGTTTCTGCCGAATAAGATCAACGAAGGGCGCGAGCACGAAATTCGCGAGTGCATCGGCTGCAATATATGCATCTCGAGCTGGCACGATGGAGTGCCGGTGCGCTGCACCCAGAACCCGACCGCCGGCGAAGAATGGCGGCGCGACTGGCACCCTGAGCGTTTCGCGCCGGCGGCAAGTGAATCCTCCATTTTGATCGTAGGCGGCGGGCCCGCGGGTCTGGAGTGCGCCGTGACGCTGGCGCGCCGCGGCTACAGCGTCACGATCGCCGACACTGCCAAGGAATTCGGCGGCCGCTTGAGGTTCGAAACCCGGTTGCCGGGCCTGGCCACCTGGGGCCGCGTGGTCGATTGGCGCTTGGGGCAGCTGCGCAGCCGGCCGAATGTACAGCTATATCCCGCAAGCGAGTTGGGGGTCGATGACATCATGGGTTTGGAACACAGCCATGTGGTGATCGCAACCGGCGCGCGCTGGACGAGAATGCTTTATTCAACCCTGGAGTTTCCGGTGGGTCAGCTGGACGGGCCGTCGGTCTACACGCCCGACGACCTGGCAGCCGGCGTGGTGCCGCCGGCACCGGTGGTCGTTTTCGACTTCGACAACTACTACCTGGCCGGCGCCGTCGCCGAGCAGCTGGCGAGGACCACCTCCGACGTAACCTACGTCACGACGGCCGGCAACGCATCCGCGTGGACGTTCATGACCAATGAACTGCCGCAGGTGCATCGCGCTCTGGTGAAGGCGCGAGTGCTGATTCACACCTTGAAGCGAGTTGCCGCTTTCGACGGCGAGACTCTCACGATGGCCGATGTCTACAGCGGGACGGAACAGCGTCTCGCCTGCCGATCGCTGGTCATCGTCGGCGTACGCACGCCTCGGGATGAACTGTACCAAGCACTCATGGCCAAAGGTCAGGAGCTGCGTAACGCAGGCATTACCGCGGTGACGCGCATCGGCGATTCGCTCGCGCCCGGCGCGATCGTACACGCGGTTCACAGCGGCCACCGATATGCCCGCGAATTCGACACGGTGCCAGGGCCCGCTCCTTACGCCAGGGACTTTCCGCTATGAGCGCAGAACAATTGGAACGCACGCTGCCGACCGGCTGGTATCGCAGCCCGGAGATATTTCGTATAGAAAAGGAACGCATCTTCTGCCGCGAATGGCTCGCAGTTTGCCGCGAAGAGGAATTGCCGAAACCGAGCGACCATCTGGTATTGGATATGCTCGGCGAGAGCGTGCTGCTGCTGCGCAATCGCGAAGGCGCGCTGCGCGCGTTCTACAACGTATGCCGGCATCGCGGTTCGCGTCTTTGCCGGTCCGCCGGCGAGGCTTCGGACGCATCGCGCGTGGTTCTCGCCGGCGGCATCACCGCCGGACGTTTGATCGTGTGCCCCTATCATCAATGGTCCTACGATTTCAATGGTGCCCTGGTCGCCGCTCCACATCTCGGAGCAGGCACGGGGTTCAATAAGCAGGAATTCCATCTTTACCCGATCGGCGCCGAGAGTTGGGGCGGATTTGTCTTCTTGAATTTGACGCCGGCTGCGGCCACGCCCCTGGCAACCCAGTTAGGCGCGATTCCGGAGCGCCTGCAGCGCTATCCGCTGGCGGATTTGCGCATCGGCGCCACCATTCGCTACGAGGTTGCCGCAAATTGGAAAATCCTCTGCGAGAATTACAACGAGTGCTACCACTGCGGCGGCGTTCATCCGGAATTGTGCGCGCTGGTACCGTCATTCCGCGAAGCCGGCGGCGCCAATTTGGACTGGATCCGGGGCGTCCCGCATCGCGACGGTGCGTATACCTTCACGCGCAGCGGGACGACGCCAAGGCGCGCATTTCCCGGGCTAAATGCGGACGAGCAGATTCGCCACAAAGGCGAGCTGGTGTATCCCAATATGTTCTTGAGCGTCGCCTGCGATCACGTGGCGGCATTCATCCTCTATCCGCGGGGAGCGGAGCGAACCGACATCACTTGCCATTTCCTGTTCGAGACCCACGAGATCGACAAGCCCGGCTTTGACCCCTCTGACGCGGTGGATTTCTGGGATTTGGTCAATCGGCAGGATTGGACGGTGTGCGAGTCGGTGCAGAATGGCATTCGCGCGCGCGTCCATACGCATGGATACTACGCTCCGATGGAAGATTGGAATTTGGATATCAGGCGCTACGTTACCGAGCGAATCGGCGCGTTCGTGCATGAACAGCCGTCTTGAGGTCGATCGGGCCCGACTTCAGTATACTCGCGGAAAACAGCCAACAATAAAGGGCGATAGATGGCGACCAAGCGGCCTGTTCCAAAGTTTCGTCGAGCAACTCCCGCGGTGCGCCGCGAAGCGCTCGTGGATGCCACTTTGTGCTGCCTCAAGCAGTTCGGGCACGAAGGAGTCTCGGTACGCCGCATCAGCGCGGCGGCGGGCGTCTCCATCGGCTTGATCAATCATCATTTTCCGAGCAAATCCGGTCTGGTCGCGGTGGCCTACGAAACGCTTGCCCTCACTCTGCAGAACTCGATCCGGCGGCAGGCGGAAATTGCGGCGGCATCGCCGCGCGATCGCTTGCACGGTTTTTTCCGGGCATCCTTCGCGCCGGAGCTGCTGGATCCGCAGTTGTTCAATGTATGGTTGGTGTTCTGGAGCATGGTGGCGCACGCGCCGGAGATACGCGCCGTGCATGATCGAACCTACGGTCAGTACCGATTGATCTTGGAGTCATTGCTGGGTGATCTGGCAAAATCCGGCTTGGCGCCGCAATTCAAGCTGCGCCCAGCCGCCATCGCTCTGTCCGCGCTGCTCGACGGCCTGTGGGTGGAGCTGAGCCTGAGCCCGGCGAATTTCAAGCCGCGCGAGGCAATAGCGCTGTGCGAGGACTGGGTCAGCGCGTTGTGCAACGGGGCCTTTCCTCGTTTGCTGCGACGCCACGCCTTGTAGGCGGGAGGAAGCAGCATGGGTGACTCTCAGCAGCGCGACGCCGTCATCATCGGCGGCGGACACAATGGTCTGGTATGTGCGGCCTATCTGGCGGCGGCCGGCCTCAAGGTAACCGTATTGGAGCGGCGCGGCGTGGTGGGCGGCGCGGCTGTGACCGAAGAGTTTCATCCGGGCTTCCGCAATTCCGTGGCTTCGTACACGGTGTCGCTGCTCAATCCAAAGGTCATTCGCGATCTGGAGTTGCCGAGGCACGGATTGCGAGTGATCGAGCGCAAGCTGGCCAATTTTCTGCCGCTGAACGAAACCCAGTACCTGAAAATCGGCGCGGGAAAGACCGAGCAGGAGGTCGCGAAATTTTCCTCGCGCGATGCCACCCGCCTCTCTGCCTATGACGGGCGCCTGGACGTGATCGCCGATGTGCTGCGTGACTTGGTGCTCGAGACGCCGCCGAACGTCACGGCAGGAAGTTGGCTGGAGGCGCTGCCGGAGCTATTGCGCGGCGCGCGCCTGGGCAAGCGGCTCGCCAAGCTCGATATGCCGATGCGCCGCGAACTGTTGGACTTGTTTGTGAAATCGGCGGGCGACTATCTCGACGCTTGGTTCGAAAGCGCACCCATCAAGGCAGCCTATGGATTCGACGGGATCGTCGGCAACTACGCGAGCCCCTATTCGGGAGGCTCCGCGTACGTCCTGCTGCATCATGTGTTCGGGGAAGTAAACGGCAAGAGAGGCGTTTGGGGGCACGCGATCGGCGGCATGGGCGCCATTACCCAGGCGATGGCCAAGGCGGCGGCCGAGCGCGGCGTGGATATTCGAGTTGCGAGCCCGGTGCGCGAAGTCATCGTCGAAGCCGGCCGAGCGGTGGGGGCCGTCACGGAGAACGGCGAAGTGATTCGGGCGCGCAGCGTCGTGTCGAATTTGAATCCGAAACTGCTGTACGGAAAGCTGATCGACCCTGCGGCGCTGGAGGAGAATTTTCGCGATCGCATCGCTAACTGGCACTGCGGCTCCGGCACCTTTCGCATGAACGTGGCGTTGTCGGAATTGCCTGATTTCAAGGTCCTACCGGGCCGCTCTCCCGCCGAGCATCACACCTCCGGCATCATCATGGCGCCGAGCCTTGCCTACATGGATCAGGCCTATCTTGACGCCAAGGCCGGCGGCTGGTCGAAGCAGCCGATAGTCGAAATGCTGATTCCCTCGACGCTGGATGACGGTCTGGCGCCCCCGGGTCAACATGTTGCCAGCCTATTCTGCCAACACGTCGCCCCGGTACTGCCGAATGGCGCCTCTTGGGACGCCCATCGCGAGCAAGTGGCGGATGTCATGATCGGTCTGGTGAACAGTCATGCGCCCAACTTCAAGGCAGCGGTGCTCGGCCGGCAAATTATGAGCCCGCTCGATCTGGAGCGCACGTTCGGTCTGATCGACGGCGATATTTTCCACGGCGCCCTGACCTTGAATCAGTTGTTCTCTGCGCGCCCCATGCTCGGCCACGGCGACTACCGCGGCCCCTTGAAAGGCCTGTACATGTGCGGCTCCGGCACACATCCCGGCGGCGGCGTCACCGGCGCCCCGGGCCACAATGCCGCGCGCGAGATCATTGCCGACTTTCGGCGCGGGCGATTGAAACAGGCGTAAGTCGCTTGCGGGGTAACTATGTCCGCTAAACTTTGTCCAACGGAGTATTGCCGCCGGTAAACTGCGAAAGCGCCTGCGCCAGCCGGTATTTGTGCTCGGCACGCCAGCGCCGCCAGTCGCGCACGCCGCAGATCGCATAAACCAGCTTGAACAATTTCAGGCGCCACAGCACCTTGGGCGAATCGAATAGATCGCCGGCGAGCATGGAGATCACTCCCTGCTCCAGCCGCCATCGATTGCTCGGGTGACGGAACATCTGCTGCATCACCGGACCGTTGAAGCGGTAAATAAAGAACGAGAATCGCGCCATGCCGGCGCGCTGGCGCTTTTCCAATCGCCGCAACAGCGCCATCTCCGCGGCGGGTTCGCGCAATGCGGCGTCGACCACTTCCACCGCCTGCTCCGCGCCGCTCATTGCCAGGTAAACGCCGGAGGAGAACACCGGATCGAGAAACGCGAAGGCATCCCCGACCAGCACCCAGCCCGGCCCGCCCATCCTCGTCGAGTCGTAGGAATAATTGCCGGTGACGCGCACCTCGTTGCCGATCAGCTCCGCGCCTTCGATGCGTTGCCACAGTGCCGGATTCAATTTCAGCGTGTCGACCAGGAATTCCACGGTGCGGCCTTTTCGCTGCTTCAGGTAACCGGGACGGCATACCGCGCCGACGCTCATCACGCCATCGGGGAGTGGAATCATCCACATCCAGCCGTGCTCGAAGCTGTAGATGCTGATGTTGCCCGCGTCCTCGCCCGCGCGCCGTAAGGCGCCGCGGTAGTGGCCGAAGATCGCCGCGCTCTGATGCTGGTCGTTTTTGCGCCGCAGTTTCCTTTTCGCGGCAACGAATGCGTCGCGGCCGCTGGCATCGACCACGTATCGCGCCTGAATGCGGTATGTGCGGCCATCGTCGGCGTTCACGTCGAGTCGCGTTTCACGCGGGCCGCATTGCTCGATCTTTACGGCCTCATGGCCCTCGCGCGCGTCCGCCCCGCATTCGCGCGCGTGCTCGTAGAGCATCTTGTCGAAATCCTGGCGCCACACCTGGTACGCGTGCGGGGGACTCTCGCCGATCGCCCGGGCGAACGCGTAGGTATTGTAGCCTTGCTCGTTGTCCGCCTCGAAGTCGGCGCCGGGTTTGAACACGCCGAGGGCGCGCACTTTGTCGAGCACGCCGAGTCGCTCGAACACCGGTAGATTCATCGGCAGCAGCGATTCGCCAATATGGAACCGCGGGTGATGCGTCTTCTCCAGAGCAATCACCTTGTGCCCGCGCCGCGACAGCATGGCCGCCGCGGTGCTGCCGCCGGGGCCGCCGCCAATCACCACCACATCGCATAGTTCAGCCGTCATTGCCTGTTGGTCCGTCATGCCATCCATTATGGCCTAATAGGCCTACAATTATCGTCACACGAACGGAGCGACTCCGGTGGAAACGGGCGCGCGCAATGGTCTCGTCACGGAAAACCTCGAGAAGCGCTATGGCGCGACCACGGGGCTCATGATTGCGTCCATTGGCCGCTCGGTCCGAGCGACGCGTGGCTGCAGCACACGCCGGTGTGGCGGTACCCACCCGCTGGGCCGCTCTGTTCGCCCTTGTCGCAGTCTGGCGCTTTAATTGGGACCACGACTGACGGGATGTACTTCCTATGTATAGAGTCCGGCGATCGTGTTGACGGCAAGTTCCGCTTCGGCTCGATCGGGCACCGTGGTGTCATCGTTGAATCCGTAATAATCGTCCTGACCGGCGCACTGAAACACCAATCCGTCACGACGCGGAACGAGCCAAACACCTTTGTAGGACAATCCGTAATGGATGTCGGTTTGCGGAATTGTACGGGTCAATTGTCCGCGTACCGGCGTTACGGACTGATCCTTGAACAGTTCGCGCGCGCCATAGCCCGTTGCGTTGATCAGCGTCTTTTGCCGCAATGGGGCGAAATCGGCCGGGGTGTGAAACTCCGCGATCTCAATCTTGCCTCGATTGGCGAGAAAGTCCGACATCAACAGCCGGCCATAGGCCGTCAAATTGAACATCAGTGCCGTATTTCGGCGTAAATAGCGAGCGCCAAACTGATGGGTGCCCGGGGCAAAGTCCTCGCTGTTTGGAATCAGGTCGCCGATCAGCTCGCGCTGCAGTTCGGCGAATGGCGGTCGATTATCGATCGGCAGACTACTCCGGCGTTGCGTCTCAGCGGCATCCGACACGGCATAGGTGTCAATGAATTCCACCGGATCACCCGGCAGTCCAAGCAGGTTCTGATACGTTTGGAAAGACTGTCGCGCCATGCCCTCCCACAGTTCTTTGAACGACGGAGTAGCGTGCTGCGCCAGACAAATCCGTGAATCCGGGGACCAAACCCCTGTCGCCAACGAGGAGCGGACATTCGGCGGTAGATCTTTCGCGTAGATCGTCACATCGGCGCCGGCTCGCTGGAGCAATAGGCCCGATGTCAGGCCCAACGCGCCGCAGCCTATGACGGCAATGTCGCGCTCGCCGGTCGCCATCGCTTTTGCCACGGCAATGCTGCTCGATCCCCACGACAGCGACCACCCGCTGCCCCCATGCCCGTAATTGTGGACGATCGTCTTAGGACCGATCTGCTCGACATCGAGGCGCGGACCTTGGGCTCGGAACGGCCGGGTGCACACGGTTATGCGAGTGATCCGATCGATGCCTGCATGCAGCGCAGGCAATTGCAGGCGAGCCGGCGGCGGCGCGGCGCGCGAAGCTCTTAGGAATCCCGCGCCACAGCCCTCCAGAGCGCCAACTAAGAAGGCGGCCCCGGCTGCGGTCAGAACCTGTCGACGCCCGACTGGACTGTCCACGACTTTGCTCCTACCGCTACCTCAGCGGCGATACACCGAACAGCCGGACGTGCGCCCAGCCGATGACAAGAACGTAAATCGCCAGCCCAAGCACGACGGCAATGGCATCGTTCCATCGGCCGGGAGGTGCGGTTCGCAGCGCCGGAGGCGGACGGCGCTTCAAGGAGATCCGATTCCCCACCGCCCAGACTAGGAATCCGCCGAACAGTAAAACGTCGGCCAACAGTCCGTTCGCAAGCAAGTGCGCAAGCGCCCAAAATTTGACCGCGGCCAACAGGGGATGTTTCGTCGCAGTCTTGATCCGCCCCGGCAAGTACGCAGCTAAAGCCAACGGGAATACCGGCAGCATCAATAGCAACGCCACGTGCCGCAGCCNNAGCCAGACCGGTGGCGAATACAGCACGAGCGGCGCCTGGCGCGCCAATCCGTACCCATAAATGATCAACGCGAAGCCGACCACGGAGACGGCCGAGTACAGTCCCTTCCACGCACCGTCGCCAATTTGGGCCAGCGCTCGTTCACGCAGGCCCGATGAGACGATGGCCACCGAGTGCACGCCGAGAAAGAGCACCAGGCCGAGAATCAACACGCCCATGAACTACTGGCCTTACTTCTTGCCGCGCGGTCTGCGTCGCGTCGCCTTCTTGGCCGACACCGTTTTGCGTTTTCCGCGCTTCGCCGGCGCCTTGCGATTCGCNNTGATCTCCTCGCCGCGCGCCAGCGAGCGCAACAAGCGCCGCATGATTTTTCCGGAGCGAGTCTTCGGCAAGTTATCGGTGAACCGAATCTCGTCCGGCTTGGCGATAGGACTGAGTTGTTCGCCTACCCACGTGCGCAGCTCCGACATCAGCGCCGTTGCTGCCGCCCCGACGGGGCGTTTACCGTTGACGACCACATACGCGAACACCGACTCGCCTTTGATCGGGTGCGGCTTGCCGACCACGGCCGCTTCGGCAACCCGTGGATGGGCCACCAATGCCGACTCGATCTCCATGGTGCCGAGGCGGTGTCCGGCGACATTGAGCACATCGTCGATGCGGCCCATGATCCAGTAGTAGCCGTCCGCGTCGCGATGCGCGGAGTCGCCCGCGACGTAGAAGCGATTCTGGAATTTCTCCCAGTAGGTCTTCAGATACCGTTCGTTGTCGCCCCAGATGGTGCGTAACATCGACGGCCACGGACGCTTGATCACTAGGTATCCGCCGGCGCTGGCTGCGGTCACCGGCCGGCCCTCTTCGTCGACGATATCCGCGAAAATCCCTGGCAGAGGTTTGGTGCAGGAGCCGGGCTTGGTCGGCGTCACGCCGGGTACCGGGGTCATCATGATGCAGCCGGTTTCAGTCTGCCACCAGGTGTCGACGATGGGGCAGCGCTCCCTGCCGATCACGCGGTGGTACCACATCCACGCTTCAGGATTGATCGGCTCGCCGACGCTCCCCAGCAGGCGCAGCTTCTTCAGATCGTATTTGCGCGGCAGCTCGTCCCCCAGCTGCATGAGCGCGCGAATTGCTGTCGGCGCCGTGTACAAGATGGTGACGCCATGCGCCTCGCACATCTTCCAAAATCGTCCGCCGTCCGGGTAGGTCGGCACTCCCTCGTACATGATGAGCGTCGCGCCGGCCGCCAGCGGCCCGTAAGCGACATAGGTGTGTCCGGTGACCCAGCCGACATCCGCAGTGCACCAAAACACATCGCTGTCCTTCAGATCGAAAGTCCAGCGAGTGCTCATCTTGGCGCCGAGCAGGTATCCGGCGCTGGAATGCTGGACGCCCTTCGGCTTGCCGGTCGATCCCGACGTATAGAGCAGAAACAGAGGATGCTCGGAGTCCACCCATTCCGGTTCGCAAGCGGCGCTCTGACCGCAGATCACATCCCGCCACCATAGATCGCGGCCCGCCCGCATGTCGCAGTCCCCGCCCGTGCGGGCATAGACGATGACGCTCTTGACCGTGGCGCAGCCCTCGGCGAGCGCCTTGTCGACGGCTCGTTTGAGCGGGACCACGTTGCCGCCGCGCCAACCGCCGTCGGCCGTTATCACCATTTTCGCGCCGGCATCCTCGATGCGGTCCTTGACGGCATTGGCGGAAAACCCGCCGAAAACCACCGAGTGCACCGCGCCGATACGAGCGCAGGCCTGCATGGCGATCACCGCCTCCGGAATCATCGGCATGTAGATGACGACGCGGTCGCCTTTTTGAATGCCTTTGGCTTTGAGCGCGTTCGCAAACCGGCACACCTCGCCGTGCAGCTCGGCGTAAGTCAGCTTGCGCACGTCGCCGCGTTCGCCCTCGAATATGATCGCAACCCTATCCGGGCGCCCGGCAAGATGCACGTCAAGACAGTTGTACGATACGTTCAACCGGCCGTCGGTGAACCAACGGAAGTTCGGCGCCTTCGTGTCATCCAGCGGCACGGTGAACGGGTGATGCCAGTCGATCTCGGCTACCGCCAAATCCGCCCAAAAGCCCACATAGTCGTGCGCGGCTTTGGCGTGCAATTGCCGCAATTCCGCCGCGTTTGGGCTCGCATGCTTGCTGAAATGCGCGGGGGGTGGAAATACCCGGTCCTCATGCAGATCGGATTGAATATTCTCTTGAGCCATCAGCTTGCCCCCGACTTAAGGTCCACTAGCTTACCGCAGCACCGGCGATGCGCCGCGACTGTTGGCGCAATATGCTGCCGAACCCATGACTATCGAAGAAGGAATCGAGCCTGACGCTGTTCGGCGGCCGCGGTTTCAGATCGTCCAGGGTGGCATCGAGCGGCATATCGCAAACGATCCCGGTCAGTTGCCGTGCCAAATACGCAGCTTCCTTGTGGGCGCGTAGCCGGCCCGCGACGGCGGCTGCGCCGCGCATCTTCAAAGTCGGCACACGGTCGATGTTCGCATACAGCTCGTCGAGCGACCCGAACACCGCAAAGAGTTCCGCGGCGGTCTTTTTTCCCACTCCGGGCACGCCGGGAATGTTGTCCACGGTGTCGCCCGTCAGAGCCAGAAAATCGGCGATGAGCTCGGGGGCGACGCCGAAGCGCGGCCCAATATCGTGGTAGTGATAACGGACATTGCCGCCGTAGTCCCAAAACACGTCGCCGTCGCGGATGAGCTGCGACAAATCCTTGTCCCGCGTAACGAGAACATTGCGCAGTCCGGCGGCCCGCGAACGTGCCGCAAGGGTGCCGATGATGTCGTCGGCCTCGTATTCGGCGCTCGCAAATTCGGCCAGGCCCATGTGCCGGCAAAACTCGCGGCATAGCGCGAATTGACGCTCCAAGTCGGCGGGCGGGGCCTCGCGATTGGCCTTGTAGGCGGGATAAATGCTGTTGCGAAACGAAGTCTCGCTGCGCAGACTCTGATCGAAGGCTATGCCGATCCGTTCGGGGCGAACTTGCTCCAGAAGATCCGACATAAAGCGCGCGAAGCCGTACAGGGCATGGGTCGCATTGCCGTCGCCGTCCACCATGTCGGGCGGCATGGAATGATACGCGCGGAAAACGAAGTAACTGGCGTCGACGTAGTACACGACACCGGAACGCGCGAAGGCACTCACATGGGCCAGCGTTGCATACGCTCGTGCAAGGGGCTGGAACGCGGGAAATGCGCTATCAGGTATTCCATTTGATCGGCGAGAACACGGCGGCCCTTCAAAAATATGTACTCGGCGTAAGTCGGCGTGAACGGCACGGCAAGCAGTTGCATGCCGGCCTGTTCTGGAGTGCGCGAGGCCTTGGCATTATTGCAGCGCCGGCAAGCCGACACCACATTGCTCCAAGTATCGTGTCCGCCGCGGCTGAACGGCGTGACGTGGTCGCGCGACAGCATGCTATATGTAAAGCGCGCGCCGCAGTACAGGCAAAGATAGGCGTCGCGGCGGAACAAGGTGTGGTTATTGAGCGGAGGAGTGTACGCCGCGCCGCGCAGGTTACCCGGGTTGCCGGTGTGTCCGAGGGTCGCGATGATCGAATTCACATCGACGATGGTGCGCAGCCCGGTCCTCGCGCAGGTGCCCCCGTACAAGCGATACAACAGCGTGCCGCAGGTATAAGCCACTTGCGCGGTATGGTAGAGACGCGCCGCCTCGCGATAGTCGACCCACTCCAGGGGCATGCCCGATACGTCGGTGCGCAGGATTTGCTGCGACAACGGATAACCTTGAGGCGCGACCACGAGGTCGTCCCGCCATTCCCGCAATTCACTCTGGTCTAGAATCATCGCCTTCATAACAATACAAAGATAATCGACTCTTATGCCATAATTCAACGTTTGGGGAGATATCTTGCATGCCAGTCGTCCTGGGTGTCCTCAGGGAGACCGCTGCCAACGAAACTCGTGTGGCAGTCGTCCCGGAAATAGCTGCGAAATTGATAGCGCTCGGCGCTAGGGTTCTGGTCGAACGCGGCGCGGGTGCGGCGGCGCATTTTCCCGATGAATCATATGCCGGCGCCGAATTGAGCGATGCGGCGAGTATCCTCAAGAATGTGGATGTATTGCTGAAAGTTCAGCCTCCGAGCCTCGAGGAGGTAGCCGCCCTCAAACAGGGCGCGGTGATCGTCGGTTTCATGCAGGCCTATGCACGGCCCGATCTGGTGCGCGCGCTCAAGGATCACCGAATCACCAGCTTTTCCATGGAACTGGTGCCGCGCATCTCGCGTGCGCAATCGATGGATGCGCTGTCTTCGCAGGCTTCCGTAGCGGGTTACAAGGCCGCGCTCATTGCGGCCAACACGCTGGAGAAATTTCTGCCCATGCTGACCACCGCCGCGGGAACGATTCGTCCGGCCTCCGTGCTCGTCATCGGCGCGGGCGTGGCCGGCTTGCAGGCCATCGCCACGGCCAGGCGCTTGGGCGCGGTGGTTGAGGCGTATGACGTGCGCAGCGCGACCAAAGATCAGGTGAAATCTCTCGGCGCAAAGTTCATCGACACCGGCGTATCCGCCGAGGGCGCCGGAGGCTATGCCCGCGAACTGACGCCCGAGGAAAAGCTCAAGCAGCAGGAAATCCTCGATGCGCGAATCGCCGCGAGCGACGCGGTGATCAGCACCGCGTCCGTCCCCGGGCGCGCGGCGCCGCGGATCATCAGCACAGCGGCGGTCGAACGCATGAAAGCCGGATCCGTCATCGTGGATGTCGCGGCGGAGCAAGGCGGCAATTGCGAACTCACGCGCGCAGGCGAGACCGTAACGCACGGCGGGGTCAAGATCCTGGGGCCCCTCAACCTGCCGGCCTCCCTGCCGTATCACGCCAGCGAAATGTACTCGCGGAACCTGTTCAATCTACTGAAGCCCGCGATGCCAAAGGGCGAACTCGCCATCGACTGGAAGGACGAGGTATTTGCCGGGGCGGTGCTCACGCACGATGGGCAAATCAAACACGAAGCGACTCGCAAATCGGTGGAGGGACAGTCACCATGATCGATGGCGTCATTGCGCTCTATATATTCATGCTGGCCGCCTTCACGGGCTACGAAGTCATTTCGCGCGTGCCGGTCATTTTGCACACGCCGCTCATGTCCGGCTCGAACTTCGTCCATGGCATCGTGCTGGTGGGCGCCATGGTCGCCCTGGCGACGGCCGATAGCACTGTGCTGCGCGTCATCGGCTTCATCGGCGTGTTCCTCGGCGCAGGCAACGCCGTGGGCGGCTATGTAGTAACGGAACGCATGCTGAAGATGTTCGTGTCCGCGGGCAAGAAGCAGAAGCAAGGCGACGGCAAATGAATTTCCCGGTGAACACGCAGACCTTGACGCAGCTGTCCTATCTGGCGGCAGCAGCGTTATTTATCCTCGGCCTAAAGCGCATGAGTTCCCCGGTCACCGCGGTCAGCGGGGTTCGCTGGGCCGGAGTCGGCATGCTGCTGGCCACTATCGTGACGCTGGCGTTCATGGGTGCCTCGTCCCTCAATTTGATGCTGGTGATCGCCGCCATTGCGATCGGCGGCATCTTGGCTTGGGTCAGCGGCAAGCGCGTCGCCATGACCGATATGCCGCAGATGATTGCCCTGTACAACGGCATGGGCGGCGGCGCGGCCGCTGCGATCGCGGCCGTGGAATTGTACGGCGGCAACGAACATAGCCCGACGCACCTGACCATCGCCGTGATCGGCGGCTTCATCGGCGCGGTTTCCTTCAGCGGCAGTCTGATCGCATTCGCTAAATTGCAGGGCTTGATCACCAAGTCAGTGCGCTTCGGCGGCCAGAGGTTCCTGAATCTAGCGATATTGCTGATCACGCTCGCGCTCGGATTCATGGTCGTCTCCGGCATGCACGCCGGTTTGCCGGCGGTCTCCTTGTTCTTCGTCTTTGCCTTGAGTCTCGGCATCGCCATGACGCTGCCCATCGGCGGCGCGGACATGCCCGTGGTGATTTCGCTGTACAACGCTCTGACGGGTCTTGCGGTCGGCTTCGAAGGCTTCGTGCTCGACAACGCGGCCATGATCATCGCCGGGACCGTGGTTGGCGCGGCGGGAACCTTGCTGACTCAGCTCATGGCCAAGGCAATGAACCGCTCCTTGAGCAATGTGCTGTTCTCGAACTTCGGCGAAAGCTCGGCGGCGGGCGGGACCAGCGTCACCGGCACGCAAAAGGCCATTGAGGCCTCGGACGCCGGCGTAATGATGGCGTATTCGCAAAAGATCATTATCGTGCCGGGGTATGGCTTGGCGGTGGCGCAGGCGCAACACAAGGTGTGGGAGCTGGCGCAGTTGCTGATCGACCACGGCGTCAAGGTGCGATTCGCCATTCACCCGGTTGCCGGCCGCATGCCCGGGCACATGAATGTGCTGCTCGCCGAGGCCGGCGTGCCGTACGATCTGATTTCGGATATCGACGAGATCAACGCCGAGTTCGAGACCGCGGATGTGGCCCTGATCATCGGCGCCAATGATGTCGTGAATCCGGATGCGCGCACCAACGCGAATAGTCCGATTTACGGCATGCCGATCTTGAGTGCCGACAAGGCCAAGAATGTCATCGTCATCAAGCGCGGTCAGGGTCAGGGCTTTTCCGGCATCGACAATGCGCTATTTGGGCTTGATCAGACCCGCATGCTCTATGGCGATGCGCAGGCGGCAGTGAGCCAGCTGATTCAAGCCGTCAAAGCAGCAGGGTAATCCTAGCGCGGATTGTGCCGTGAAGGCGGCGCCGCTCCTCGCTGGACACTTCGACGGCGCTGATCCGGCGTCATCTGGCGCCATTGCCTGCGCAATTCCTGGCGTTGCTGCATCGGCATTTGGCGAAATCTCCGGAACGATTCGCGCACGCGAGCTTGCTGTTCGGGCGGCAGGCTCTTGAATTGCTGCCAGCGCTGGCGAACCAATTGTCGCTGCTCGGGCGGCATGGCGCGCCATTGCGCGAAGCGCTGCTGCGCGCCCACGCGCTGCTCCGGAGTCATCGAGAGCCAGCGATGACTGCCCCTGGCCAGCGCCTGTTGGCGCTCCGCGGGCAAGCTATCCCATTTACCTTGAAAACCTTGCAGTAGATGCTGTTGTTGGGGTGACAGCGACTGCCAGGCCCTGGGCGCGGGCGCCGCGGGCGCAGGCACCGCGGGCGCGGGCTGAGTCGGCGTCTGCGCGAAGCTTAAATTCGCGGACGCGAGGGAAAGGCTTGCGCAGAGGAGCAACATCCTCGTCATTGCTTGGCATCCTGAGGCGGCGGCGCAGGAGGATCCTCCGCACTCGGCGCCGCCCTTTTTAAAAATTCCCACCACGCTGCATCTCCAACGTCGTCCGCGCCCAAGAACTCGATGAAGTCATCGTCGGGGGCATCTGCCGACGGTGGCTGCGCCCCCGGCGGCGGCGGTGGCGGCGGTCCGGCAAATGCCGCTGCGTACATGGCAGCGCTCAGCACCAGCCAACCCCTTGCCGGCTTCAACCTACGCTGCCGGTCCCGGATTCGCGGCTTTTTCCGCCCAATCATAAAAATCAATATCGTCTTGCAACATATCCATTGCGTCGCTGTTCCCATCATCGCTGGACGCGACGATTTCCAAATCTTCGAGGTTTGGCTGATTGTCATTGGCGGTCACCATATGATGACCCAGGGGCGAGCCGAACCAAAGTGCAACCCCCAACACCGCAGCCGCCGTCACCCCCGCGGCAGGCGTCCATATGAATGCGCGAAAAAGCCACGGCCGGCTTTCGCGCATCGCGGCCGCTTCGAGCGCCGCGTGGCGCGCCTGCGTCAGGCGCGAGCGCATACGCATATCGAGGCTGTCCACGCTGTCGTCGAACAGCGCCCGGCTACGGTCCTCTAAAGAAACACGGGAATGCTCGTTCATTGCCAAACCTCGCCCAACTGTTCGCGCAGGGAATGCACCGCGCGCGAGTAATGCGTTTTTACACTGCCTTCCGAGCAACCCATGGCCTTCGCTGTGTCGGCCACGTCCAGCCCTTCAAAATTACGCAGCATGAACGCCTCGCGTTGCCGCGCCGGCAAGCCTCTCAAGGACGTCTCCAGCTGCTCCATCGCCTGCGACTGCATCAAGATCTCGGGCGCGTCGGGCGCCCCGTCCGCAACGTTGTCCAGCGGGTCCTGCGCCTCGTTGTCGGGATCGTCCTTGGCGCCCGGCATCCACACCATGAAGCGTTTGCGCACGGACCTGCGCCGCTGCAAATCCCGAATGCCATTTTCCAGAATCCGGTAGAACAAGGGCCGCCATTCGGCGCTCGGCTTTGCGGAATAATTTCGCGCCAGCTTAAGCATCGCGTCTTGAACCACATCGAGCGCATCGTCGGGGTCGCGCAGCGCGACCTGCGCCATGCGAAACGCGCGACGCTCGACCTCAGCCAAGAATTTTTCGAGTTCGCGCGTCTGATCCAGGGCCGCTTCCTCAGGTGCTGGAGCGGGACCATCCCATACCATCCAAGCGTGCGAGAGCGTAGCAAAGCGCGACATGCCTCGTCCTCCTGACGTCGACGGAGCTTGACCATTCCAGGTATAAACGGTTACGAATCGTTAAGGTTGACGGCGCGATGCGCTAGATCAGCAACTTACGCACATCGCATGTGACTTCCATTGCAATATTTTCAACCAACACCTCGGTGCGGCATCTAGAGCGCGTTGTAACCTCTTGAATTTAAAACAATCAATTGGATTTCGGCCACTTTTTCACCAATTTAACAGGGACCCGAAACATAACGGGCACTTAGGGTCAATGATCCCGGGTTCTCAACAGACTTATCCACACAAATTGTGGACAAAAGGACCGACTTGATTTTGCAGGTTGCGCTCGACACACCGCTGCGCCGCGTCTTCGATTATCTCCCGCCCGCAGGCCAGGACAACCGGGAGAAACCCGAACTCGGCGTGCGGGTGAGGGTTCCCTTTGGCCGTCAACGGCTGATCGGCATTTTGGTGGCGACGCCGCTTGATTCCGCCGTCCCTGCATCCAAGCTTCGGGAAGCATTGGAGGTTCTGGACGAGCGGCCGGTACTCGATCCGGTCACCTTCGACCTGCTGCTGTGGGCGGCGGAGTACTACCACCACCCGGTCGGCGAAGTGTTTGCGGCGGCGTTGCCCGGCAGTCTGCGTGCGGGCCAGGCGACGCTCGCAACCACCCAATCTTGGGTCCTGACTCCGGCAGGCCGGCAGGAACTGGCGTGTCCCGCAAATCGGCGCGCCCCCCTGCAGCGTGCGCTGCTCGCAGAACTTGCGGAGCACGGCGGATCAGCAGAGCGGGCCGGCGCGGCTCCTCGGCTTGGGCTACTGCGGACATTGGCAAAGCGCGGCTGGATCGCCGCGGTGAACTTTGCACCGGACGATCCGCTGCCGGCCAGTCCGCCCCCGGGCGTGCGCGAGAGCGACGTGGCGCTTACCGAGGCGCAAGCACAGGTCGTCGAGGCGATCGGCGCATCGATGTTGCAGTTTCGGGCGCATCTGTTGTACGGCGTGACCGGGAGCGGCAAAACCGAGGTGTACTTGCGGGTCATTGCGGCGGCGATTGCCCACGGGGGCCAAGCCCTGGTCCTCGTGCCCGAAATTGCATTGACGCCGCAACTCGTCGAGCGCTTCCGGCGCCGCTTCAGCTCCGGCGTCGTGGTATTGCATTCCGGAAGAACCGGAAGCGAACGCCGCGATGCCTGGCGGGCGGCGCATGGCGGCCGGGCACGGATCGTCATCGGCACGCGATCCGCGGTGTTCGCATCCCTGCCGAAGCTCGCGCTCATCGTCGTGGACGAAGAGCACGATGCGTCGTACAAGCAGCACGAGGGCTTTCGCTACTCGGCGCGGGATCTCGCGGTCCTCAGAGCGCGCGGAGCCCATGTGCCGATCATCCTTGGGTCCGCCACGCCGTCGCTGGAAACCCTGGAAAACGTGGCTGTTGGGCGCTACACGAAACACCGGCTGCCGCAACGGCCGGGGGCGGCCCGCGTGCCGCGCATGTCTCTGGTGGACTTGAGAAAGCATGCCAGCGAGCAAGGAGTATCGACGCCCGTGCTGCAGGCCATGCGCGCACACCTTGAGTCCGGCGGCCAAGTGATCGTATTTTTGAATCGCCGCGGCTACGCGCCCAGCTTGTTCTGCAGCAGCTGCGGCTGGGTAGCGCCCTGCGCGCGCTGCGACGCGCGCATGACCCTGCACCGCGGCGCGCAGCAACTGCGCTGCCATCATTGCGGCGCGCATTGCCCGGTGCCGGTCATATGCGCGAACTGCGGCCACGCGCTGAACCCGGTCGGCCAGGGGACCGAGCGGATAGAGGAGACGTTGAGCCGATTATTCCCTGCGGCGCCTCTGGCGAGGCTGGACAGCGACACCGCTTCGGGACGCGGCGCCATGGAGGCGCTGCTCGACCGCGTGCGCAGCGGCGAGGCGCGAATCCTGGTCGGCACGCAGATGCTCACCAAGGGTCATCACTTCCCCGATGTCAGCTTGGTCGTGATTTTGGATGCAGATCAAGGTCTGTTTGCCAGTGATTTCCGGGCCACCGAGCGTCTCGCGCAAACGATCACCCAGGTCGCCGGCCGAGCGGGACGCGAGGCACGAGCCGGCGAAGTGATGATCCAAACCGAATTTCCGGAACATCCGCTGCTCAATCGTCTGATCGCCGAGGGCTACGAGGGATTCGCGGCGAGCGCGTTGGAAGAACGCCGCCAAGCGTCCTGGCCCCCCTATTCCCGGCTCGCGATGTTGCGCGCCGAGGCCAAGGACAGCGGGGAATTGGACGCCTTCCTCAAAGCCGCCGCCATCCAAGGCCGCGCCCTCGCGGATGCGGCCGTCAAGGTGCTGGGACCTGCGAGCGCCTTGATGGCAAGGCGCGCCGACCATTTTCGCGCGCATCTGTTGATCGAATCGGCCGTACGAGCGTCGCTGCAGCGCTTTCTGGCCGCCTGGTTGCCGCTCATCGAGGCGCTGCCGGCGCCCGCCGGACTGCGCTGGGCCATCGACGTCGATCCGCTGCAAGTCGATTGAGAAGATTGCGGTAAACTGCCGACCCTTTGTTCAACGTCCACGGATTCGCCTTGAAGAGTTTGATAGAAACATTGCTGAAGCAGGCGCTCGCCGCGCTTCCGGAGGATGTGGTGCCGGCGGCCGCGCGAGGCGTCAATGTCGAGGTGGAGCGCACGCGCGACGCGCAGCACGGGGACTTCGCGAGCAACATCGCCATGCGCTTAGGGAAAGCCGCCCGCCAGAATCCCCGTGAAATCGCCGCTGCGCTGCGCGCGGCGCTGCCGCGCAACGAAAGCATCGCCAAGGTCGAGATCGCGGGCGCAGGTTTCATCAATTTCTTTCTGGCCGAAGGGGCCTTGCACGGGGAAATCGGCCGCGTGCTGGCGCAGGTGCGCGACTACGGCAAATCGCGGATCGGCGCGGGTAGAACGGTGCTGGTTGAATTCGTATCCGCAAATCCGACCGGGCCCCTGCACGTAGGTCACGGTCGTCATGCCGCGTACGGCGCGACCGTGGCCAATTTGCTGGAGGCCGTGGGCTACCGGGTGCAGCGCGAGTACTACGTCAATGATGCCGGCCGTCAAATGGAAATTCTGGCGGCGAGCACTTGGTTGAGATATTTGGAACGCTGCGGCGAGCGCTTGGCCTTTCCGGCCAACGGCTATCGCGGCGCGTACATCGTATCCATTGCCGGCCAACTATTTGCGGCCGAGGGGACCTCTCTAAGGCGCAGCGCCTCGGATGTCTTCAAGGACCTGCCGCCGGACGAAGCGCAAGGCGGGGATAAGGACGTTTTTATTGACGAGGTAATAGCTCGCGCGCGTGCGCTAATCGGCGATGCCGCATTTCGCCGCGTATTGGATCTGGCGCTGCATGGCATCCTTGCCGACATTCGCGAGGACCTCGCCGAGTTCGGCGTGGCGTTCGATCGTTGGTTCTCGGAGCGTTCTTTGAGCGATAGCGGCTCCGTCGATCGGGCGATCGCCGCGCTCAAGAGCGCCGAGCGCGTCTACTTGAAGGACGGGGCGTTGTGGTTCAAGAGCACCGACTACGGCGACGAGAAGGATCGGGTGATCGTGCGGGAGAACGGCGCCAAAACTTATTTCGCCTCGGATATTGCGTATATCTTCAACAAGCGCGAGCGCGGATTCGAGCATCTGCTCTACATTTGGGGCGCTGATCATCACGGCTATATCGCGCGCCTGCGCGCCGGCCTAATGGCCCTCGGCGGCCCCGCCGACTGCTTCGAGGTGCGGCTGGTGCAGTTCGTCTCCTTGTTTCGCGGCGGCGAAAAAGCGCAAATGTCGACGCGTTCGGGCGAGTTCGTCACGCTGCGCGACTTGCGCAAGGAAGTGGGCAACGACGCGGCGCGGCTCTTCTACGTCATGCGCAGCAACGATCAGCACCTGGACTTCGATCTGCAGCTCGCCACGGCGCGGTCCAACGAAAATCCTGTGTACTACATCCAGTACGCGCATGCCCGCGTCGCGAGCGTCATGCGTCAACTTCGGGAGCGGGGTCTCCAACATGACCCGGCGCGCGGCTTGGGCGCCGTCCGGATGCTTGCCGAGCCGCAGGAACTGCAGCTGATCAAAACCTTGAGCGTGTTTCCGGAGATCATCGATCAATCCGCGGCGCAGCGCGCGCCGCATACGCTGGTGCATTACCTGCGCGATTTGGCAAACGACTTCCATACGTACTACAGCGCGCATCAATTCATCGTGGAAGACCCCGGATTGCGCAATGCGCGGCTTAATCTTGCATTGGCGACTCAGACGGTGATCCGCAACGGCCTCGAACTATTGGGCGTTTCGGCGCCGGAAACGATGTAGGCGGCGAAATCGATGGCGCGCGACTACAAGCCGAAACGCAGGAGCACGGGGGGACTCTCCGGGTGGACCGGGATTTTTTGCGGACTAGCCATCGGCCTCGCCGTTGCCGGCATCGTGTATGTGAAAGACCACCGAAGCGATGTGCCCGCGCCGAAAATCGCCAAAGTTACCAAGAGGCCCCACAGCGGCGAGCCGCCCGAAGCGGACGCCGCAGACGCGGGCGGGGCGGACGAGCCGGCGAAATCCTATGCCTTCTACGACATGCTGCCCAAGTTCGAGGTCGTCGTGCCGGAGAAAGACAAGGACGTAAGACCGGATTTGAAGCCCGTCCCGGAAACGCGCCGCGGGACCTACGTCCTGCAAGCCGGTTCGTACAAGAACTTCGCCGACGCGGATCGAGTCCGGGCGCAGCTCGCGCTGCAAGGGGTGGAGTCCAAGGTGCAAAAGGTGTCGGTCGACAATGATACCTGGCACCGCATCCGCATCGGCCCGATCACCAAGCTCGATGAGCTCAATCGCCTGCGGCAGATCCTGCGCAAGGCCGACGTCGACGTGCTGGTGATCCGCGTCGGCGACTAACTCGGTCGTGCGGCCGAGTACTAATCCTCCCCGAGTTGCCGGAAGTCGACGCCCAGAGCGCGCAGTTTGCGGTACAGGTGAGTGCGCTCCATGCCGACCCTCTTGGCCAGCTGGCCGACCTTGCCGTTGCACAGTAGGAGCTGTTGCTGCAGGTAAGCGCGTTCG
>PKXS01000001.1 GCA_003132425.1 Gammaproteobacteria bacterium
GTAAGCGTCCGGTCTGGGCGCATGGATTTTCATTTTCTAATTAGGCAATCCTCGCGCGCGGCGTTATTGCCGTGACCGAAGGGGATTGCGATGGAAGATCAGAGCGGTACGGGCAGCATGGCGGGGATCCAGAAGCGCAGCGTGCGTGGCAAATGGACGGTGCAGCAACGGCAAGAGATTGTGCAAGCCAGTTTGGCCGCGGGCGCGTCGATCAACGAGGTGGCTGAACGCTACGGTGTTCGGGCGAACCTGTTAACGGCGTGGCGGCGGCGGCACGCAGCAGGAGCGATAGCGGTATCGAAGCTCAAAGTGAGTCCGGTGGGTTTTGCCGCGGTACGCGTCAAGGTAGCGCCCGCAGAGGGCACGATTGAGATCGATCTATCGAGCCGACTTGTGCGGATACACGGGATCGTCGATGCCGGGATGTTGCGTGAGGTATTGGCGGCGACCCGATGATTGGACCGCCGAGCGGCGCGCGCATTTGGTTAGCGTGCGGCGTGACCGATTTAAGGAACGGCTTCGATGGTCTGGCGGCACTGGTGCAGACGCAACTGTCTGAGCATGCGTACTCGGGCCAGCTGTTTGCCTTTCGCGGGCGGCGCGGCGATCGGATCAAATTACTTTGGTGGGATGGCGATGGTCTTTGTCTTTTTTCCAAGCGGCTCGAACACGGTCGCTTCGTGTGGCCGCAAGCGAGCAGCGGCACCGTGCATCTGACGCCGGCGCAGTTGTCGATGCTGCTCGAAGGCATCGACTGGCGAAGACCAAAGCGCACTCACTCTCCGCAGCTCTCGGCGTAACAAAAAGACCTATATTTATAGGTGTTTTCTCAAGTAAAGGTGGGCGGCTTGGCGTACAATACAGCGTATGCCGAGCCGTTCACTGCCCATCGATATCGAGAGCTTACACCGCCTCGTTATCGCTCAGCAGGCGGCACTGCTGTCGCGCGATGTCGAGATCGAAAAACTCAAAATCGAGCTCGCGCGTTTGAAGCGCATGCAGTTCGGTCGCTCCTCCGAACAGCTCGATCAAACCATCGCCCAGCTTGAGCTGAGCCTTGAAGAACTGGAGGTGAGCGAGAGCGAGATTTTAGCGCCGATCAACTTGCACGCACCCATCAGCGAAGCGCGCAAGCCTGCGCGCCGTCCCCTGGCTGAGAACCTGCCGCGAGAGACCGTGGTCCATGAGGCGCCGTGCAACTGCCCGGCCTGTGGTGGGGCGCTGCGGGCCTTTGGCGAGGATGTCGCTGAGATCTTGGAATACGTGCCCTCGCGGTTCAAGGTCATCCGGCACGTGCGCCCGAAGTTCAGTTGCGCGACATGTCAGCAGATCGTCCAAGCACCGGCGCCCGGGCGACCGATCGCCCGAGGACTCGCTGGTCCCGGCCTCTTGGCCCACGTGCTGGTGTCGAAATATTGTGATCACATCCCGCTCAACCGCCAAAGCCAGATCTATGCCCGCGAGGGCATCGACCTTGATCGCTCGACCCTCGCCGACTGGGTCGGACAATCGAGTGCCTTACTCAGGCCGCTTGTCGATGCGTTGAGGACGCACGTGTTGGGCGCCGATAAGCTACACGCCGACGACACACCGGTACCCGTGCTGTGTCCGGGACGAGGGACGACCAAGCAAGGGCGGCTGTGGACTTATGTGCGCGATGACCGGCCCTCAGGGAGCGAGTTGCCGCCCGCGGTGTGGTTCGCTTACTCACCGGACCGAAAAGGGCTGCATCCACGCGCTCACTTGAAGAACTTCCGCGGCATCCTGCAGGCTGACGGTTACGCTGGCTTCGATAAGCTCTACAACGACACTGACCCGAATCATCCGATCAAAGAAGCGGCATGCTGGGCTCACGTGCGGCGCAAATTTTACGACATCCAAGTGGCGAATGACTCGCCGCTCGCGATCGCGGCCATCCAGCGCATCGGTGAGTTGTACCGGATCGAGGAGCAAATCCGCGGCCAGCCACCGGATATCCGACACGAAATCCGCCATGCTCGATCGGGTCCACTTCTCGATGCGTTATATCGCTGGTTCAAGGACACGCTTGCGCAGGTCTCTGGAAAATCCGAGCTCGCGGTCGCGATCCGTTATGCGATGTCGCGTTGGAAAGCACTCACGCGTTTTGCGGCTGACGGCAAAATCGAAATCGACAACAACGGTGCCGAACGAGCGCTGCGTGCAGTGGCTCTTGGCCGAAAAAACTATCTGTTCGCAGGCTCCGACGCCGGCGGTGACCGAGCCGCTGCAGTCTACAGCTTGATCGGCTCGGCGAAACTCAACGGGCTCGACCCGCAGGCGTATCTGCGCCACCTCATCGAGCGCATCGGCGATCATCCGATCAATCGAATCGAGGAACTCCTACCGTGGCGCGTCGACCCGCAACCGGATCTGGCAAACCGACTCGCCGCATAAGCGGTGACTTCAAGCCTTCCTCGGCTTGGCCGCACATCGAAGAGTTCATCGAATCGGGCGGCAATATCAATGTCGGTCCCATCGCGCCGATCGAATGTGCAGCCGTTGCCGCCGACCCGCACGGCATGCTGGCAGCGTTGGTACGACGCAGCGATGAGACCTTCGTTGAACTGATGCATCGACTCGACCACGCCGTCGACCTAGCAATGAATCACGACGCCTTCACCGATGAGATCAACAAACGGTAGTCAATGTGCCCAGACCGGGCGGTTACG
>PKXS01000026.1:0-186 GCA_003132425.1 Gammaproteobacteria bacterium
GATGCTCAAAAAGCGTGCAAAGACGAGGCAAACGCCCATATGAATGCAGTAAAAGAGAAAGCGAAAGCTGCCAAGTCCGACTGAGTCCCGTCCGCCGGCGGATTTCAAACGCCGCTGCGGTTGAGTGTTACCAGCGATCTTGTCGGAGGCCTCTCGCTCATTGAATTTGGCGGAGAGGGTGGGATT